>CAZFHF010000086.1:0-10508 GCA_964518655.1 uncultured Bacteroidales bacterium
TATTGTCTGTATATATCTTTGTTTGAGCTCTTTCTCAATTCTTGCTTTTCTTAGCTCATCGGTAATTTTTCTGAAACTTTGACGCAGTCCTTTGAATGTTCTGTCAAGGTTTCTGGATTTAAGAGCCAAAGATGTATCATTTTCTTTCAGGTATATCAGAAAACTTGCCAGCTCCCTGTTGGTCCGGTTAACATAATAAAACAGATTCCCGGTAAGGTATATCAGCATAAAGCCCAGGAAGACAGTAGTTGCAGGCCGGTTTGTCTCAGTTACAATGAAAATAAAGGCAAAACTGTTTAACGAGATTAATATTACCCTTATAAAGATGTTTATTGCAAACAGATTTTGTAACATTTTACGGTATTTAAAATGATTAGATCTTATAATATTTCATTAATATCCTCTCAAAAATCCGTGGAGGAATAATATACTTTGCTGCCGGAGTTAAATTCTCCATAAGCCTGCCTGACTTATATCTTAATTTTGGATTTTTTGATCTTGCGATTTTTATAATAAGTTTTCTTATATTTTCAGGATTTCTCCCGTTGTCAATATTGTTTTTTAGTAAATCAAAGAAACCTGCCAGTCTTTTGGAATAGGCTGAATTTTCAGCAGGTCTGACAACTTTTCTGTTTTGGTTTACGTTTGTATTAAAATCACCGGGCTCAATCATACAGACTTTTATCCCGAAATTCTTTAACTCTATGCTTAAAGCTTCTGTTATGGCTTCCAGTGCAAATTTGCTTGACGAATAAATACTCTGGAAAGGAAGGCCTATTCTTCCTGCAATTGAGCTTACATTTATTATCAATCCCCCGTTATTTTCCCGCATATAAGGAATGACTTGTTTTGTAACTCTGATAATACCGAAGAGATTAGTTTCATAAGTATTATAAATGTCATTGAAGGGAATTTCTTCAAGGGCTCCGGCAATTCCTATTCCCGCATTATTTATCAGAATGTCGACTTTACCTTCATTTTTGATTATTTGTTTAACGGCTGTATCAACCGATTCCTGGTCTTTTACATCCATGAACAAATATTTAAGGTTTGGTGATCCGGCCATGTTTTTAGTATTCCTGCCTGCTCCGTAAACTTTATATTCTTTACTTGCCAGAACTTCGGCCATCTCTTTTCCAATTCCTGACGTAGCCCCTGTGATTAATACTACCTTTGCCATAGGTTACTTATCTTAATTTAATCTATATATTGATATTGTGTTTTTTAATCTTCGCGTAAAGTGTTGTTCTTGATATTTCAAGTGTTTTTGCAGCTTTAGTAAGGTTACCGTTACATTTATCAAGTACTTTCTTAATCGTTTGCTTTTCAGCGTCTGCCAGTCTGAATGAATCTGCATCCTCATTATTATTATATTTTATCTGGCGCAGATAAAAATCCCCAGGCCTTAAAACATTTGATTCAGAAAGTATTACTGCCTTTTCCACAGTATGTTTGAGCTCTCTTACATTCCCGGGCCAGTAATAATCAGTCAGCAATTCATAAGCATCAGCGGTAATTTTTAATAAAGGTTTTTCATACTTATTCGCATAGATCTTCAGAAAGTAGTTGAGAAATCCCGGAATATCATCCTTCCTGTTCCGCAAAACAGGTATTTCAATTTGAATTGTATTAATTCTGTAAAGTAAATCTTCGCGGAATAAATTCTCATTAACCATATTGTAGATCGATTTGTTTGTTGCTGAAATAAGGCGTATATCAATAGGTATGGATTTGTTTGAACCGATTCTTATTATCCGGCGGTTTTGTAATGTTGCTAAAAGCTTTGATTGCAAAGACATTGGTAGGTTACCAATTTCATCAAGGAACAATGTTCCGCCGGAGGCGATTTCAAACCGGCCTGCCTTGTCTTCTTTAGCATCTGTATATGCTCCCTTAACATGACCGAATATTTCACTTTCAAATAAGGTCTCAGCCAGTGAACCCATATCCACTGCCACAAAAACTCCGGACGCCCTTTTTGATATTTTATGTATTTCCCTCGCTATCAACTCTTTCCCAGTCCCGTTTTCTCCAAGTATTAATACATTGGCATCTGTTGTTTGTTGCACTTCCTGCATTGCCCCCGAAGTGCCTGTAAACATCTGGAAATGTTTGTCCAGGTCTTCTGTCAGTTGTTTCTGTTTGTTTTTTAAGCTGTTAACCTCGAGCTTTGACTGGCGTAATTCATATGCTGTTTTTAATGTAGTCAATAGTTTCTCTGTATCCCAGGGCTTGGTAATAAAGTCAGTGGCACCTTCTTTTATTGATTGTACAGCCAGGTTAATATCTCCGTAAGCAGTGATTAAAATAACAATTGCATCGGGATCATGTTTGAGTATATCCCTTAACCAGAAAATCCCTTCATTTCCTGTGTTAATCCCGGCTGCAAAATTCATATCAAGGAGTATAATATCATAGGAATTTGAATGAATTTTCGCGGGAATCAGATTTGGATTTTTAATTGTCTCAATATCTTTATATTCACTCTTTAACAGGATCTCCAGTGAGTTTAAAATCTGAACATTATCATCGACTATTAAGATTTTTCCTTTCTTGGGAGACATTGCAACTTTATTTATTTGTAAATCATATCCAAAGTTAATAGTAATTGTTTATATTTTGAACAACAGTGTTTGATATCTGAACAATATTTAATATGTAATGATTTTAATGTATGCATAATCCATTGATATAGAAAATAATACGAGTTATGGCATATAAATTGCCGATTACAGAAAATAATTAGTATTTATAATAAAATAGAACGATTATGATAAAGACAAATAATCTTGTTAAAGTATTCAGGACCGAAGAGGTAGAAACAACTGCCCTGAACCAGGTTAACCTTGAAGTAAAAAGTGGTGAGTTTGTTGCGGTTATGGGTCCTTCAGGGTGCGGCAAATCAACCCTTTTAAATATTCTGGGTTTGCTGGATAATCCCTCAAAAGGTGAATATTTCTTTATGGACCAGGAAGTTTCCAGACACAGGGAGAGGCAAAGGACAAATTTAAGGAAAGGCAATATAGGGTTTGTCTTTCAAAGTTTTAATCTTATTGATGAGCTCAATGTTTATGAGAATGTTGAACTTCCTCTTTTATATTTAAAAATTAAACCTTCAGAAAGAAGAAAAAAAGTAAATGATGTTCTGGACAGGATGCAGATATCACACAGGAAAAAGCATTTCCCCCAGCAATTATCCGGGGGCCAGCAGCAAAGAGTGGCAGTGGCGCGTGCAGTCGTGGCAAATCCCAAACTTATTCTGGCTGATGAGCCTACAGGTAACCTTGACTCAAAGAACGGAGAGGAAGTTATGAATCTGCTGGAGCAGTTAAATAGTGACGGAACAACCATAATAATGGTAACCCACTCACCGACTTATGCGGAAAGGGCAGGCCGCGTGGTTCATTTGTTTGACGGGCATATTGTTACTGAGAACATTAAGTAGTGAGAGGGATTCAGAATACAGGAGCAGACTGCCGAATTAATCTCCAATGATTAATTAAAGAATGTTTATTAATTAATGCTTTATTTTTCAAATGGGTAAATACAATTTAAAATTTACATTTCGGAATTTACTGAGGTTCAGAATATATTCGATAATCAACATCCTTGGCCTGTCTGTAGGAATGGCCTGTGTTATTTTAATATACCTGTGGGTAAAGGATGAATTAAGCTTTGACAGGTTTCATACAGATATCGAAAATATCTATCGTATAGTTCAAACACAATATTATACCGGAGATGAGAAATTTGAGGTTGAAGTAACACAACTGGGAATGGCAAAATATGTAAAAGAAAATATTCCCGGAGTCATACATTCAGCAAGATATACGAGATGGGCTATGGATTTTCTTATTCAGTATGAAAACAAGAGCTTTATTGAAAAAATACACATGGTTGATCCGGAATTCCTGGAAATATTTTCGTTTCCTCTTATTAAAGGAGACAAAAGGAATGTACTTAAAGAACCCTATTCCATAGTTCTTACTAAAGAGATGTCAGGTAAAATATTTGGTGAAGAAGATCCGATAGGCAAGATTGTAACTATTAATAATAAATATGCCTTTACTATTACCGGTATCATAAGCAAACCACCGAAGAATTCTCATATCTTGTTTGACTTTTTAATACCAATAACTTTTTATAAAGATCTGGGCAGAGATCTGGATGATATGGGCAATAATTTCCTTTATACATATCTAAAAATGAATGAGGGAGTGAATATCGATGATGCGGGGAAAAAATTAACCGGTCTTTTGTGTGAAAGAAGAAAAGACAGCAACGAGAAATGTGTCAAATACTATTTACAGCCTGTTAAAAGAATTTATCTTTACCCGGTTTGGGGAGGGGGACCAATAAAAACTATAAAGATTTTTAGCCTGATAGCTTTTTTAATACTGTTGATTGCATGTATAAACTTCATAAATTTATCCACAGCCCTTGCATCAGGCCGATTTAAGGAGATTGGCATAAAAAAGGTTGTTGGTGCCGGCAGAAAAAAACTTATTATACAATATTATATTGAAGTCTTTTTACTAGTTTTTATATCACTGTTTATAGCATTTATTATTACAGAATCATTATTGCCTGTATTCAATGAATTAACAGGAAAAAAAATATCCATTGAACTGAATAATCCGGTATTTATCCTGGCTACAATCTCAGTAATTGTAATTACGGTTTTTCTTGCCGGAACTTACCCGGCTTTGTATATCTCTTCCCCCTCAGCAGCAAGAGTTATTAAAGGAGATATATATTTCAGCAGGGAAAAGGTATTATTAAGAGAGATACTTGTGATCATTCAATTCAGTATATCAATAATTCTTATAATAAATACTATTATTATAAATAAACAGCTGGTATATATCCAGAACAGGGAGCTTGGCATTGATAAGGAGAATATTGTATGCATACCATTAAGAGGAAACCTGACAGGGAAATACAAGGTTTTTAAGGATGAATTATTGAAGGACAGAAATATTCTTAGTGTTACATTTTCACAACATAAGCCGACCGGGGTTTATTCAAACAGCGGCGGATGGAACTGGCCGGGTAAACCATCCGATGTTGATCCCCTTGTGACAAACACATCAGTGGACTATGACTATGCCAGTACTTTTAACATTAAAATGAACAAAGGCAGCTTTTTCCCGAAAAGAACCTATGACGATACATCCAGTGTTGTAATTAATAAAACATTTGCCGATATAATAGGAATAGAACAGCTTATAGGAGAAATTCTGACTGTCTGGAATTATAAGGTCAGAGTTGCCGGTATAGTTGAAGATTATAATTTTAAGCCGGCTTATTCTGAGGTAGAACCTATTGCATTATATATCAGTCCAGAAAATTTTGAATATGTACTTATAAAAATCCTGTCAAAGGATATTAATAAAACTGTTAAATTTATTGAAGACCTTCACCATAAATATAATTCAGCATATCCCTTTGAGTATAATTTCCTTGATGATGATTACAATTCACTATACTGGGGAGAAAAACAAAGAAGAAAGATTTTCAGCTATTTTGCTTTCCTTTCAATATTCATATCGTGCCTGGGATTATTCGGACTTTCTTCATTTATTATAAACCGCAGTATAAAAGAGATAGGTATACGGAAGGTTAACGGTGCAAGTGTAATAAGTATCTTAATGAAATATATCAGGAGTTTCTCCAAGTGGATAGTTATATCTGTAATCATATCTTTTCCAGTTGCATATTTTACTATGAATAAGTGGCTGCAAAACTATGCATACAGGACTGATAAAAGCTGGTGGGTATTTGCCCTGGCAGGAACTATTGCTTTTGTGATTGCATTGCTTACTGTAAGCTGGCAAAGCTGGAGGGCAGCCAGCAGGAATCCGGTTGAATCTCTGAGGTATGAATAGAGAATATATTTATTTAATAGTAGCTTGATGTTAAAACACATTTTTACAATAACATTCAGAAATCTCGTAAATAATAAAGTCACTACCCTCATAAATATTGCAGGACTGGCAATCGGTATTGCTATGGTCCTGCTTATCTGTAATTATACTGTAAATGAGTTCAGATATGACCAGCACATTGAAAAGAAGGACAGGATATATCGTATGGAAAGATGGAATAACGGCAGTATGCCGAGCTTAGTAGGATCTGCCATGATAGGCCATACACCGGAAATTGAAAAAGCTACACGGATTTATTATCCGGCAGACCTTGCCTGTAAAAGAGGAGAAAATATTATTACAATAAAGAATTTTATAATGGCAGATTCCACTTTCTTTGACATTTTTAATTTCGAATTCATTCTGGGTGATCCTGAAACTGCTCTCAACCTTCCTTTGAGTGTTGTTCTCACTGAAAGTGAAGCAAAGAAGTTGTTCGGAGAGGAAAATCCTATGGGTAAGACAATTATTTGTGAAAATAGTTTTTCGTTCAATGTAACAGGCGTAATTAAGGATATTAGTTATTTTCATATTCCGTTTCGTGCTGTAAGCTCCCTTATTACAACAGGTGAAGATTTTCTTAGAAGATACGACGGATGGGAATTTCCGACATATGTTTTGCTTCCTGCTAATCACAGTACAAAAGAGTATACGAAGATTATAAATAAAAAGCTTGAAGAATTTGGTTATACCGGAGATCCTTTTCGCCTTCGCAGCTTAAATGATATTTATTTTACCAGGGGAATTGATCGTGAAAAGGTTACTATACATGGTGACAAGACTGCACTACATATATTTATTACTGTCGCTTTGCTGATTCTTATTATTTCTGTCTTTAATTATATTAATCTTACGACTGCCAGGGGGTCTGTCCGCTCCAGGGAGATTGGTTTAAAAAAGGTCATAGGTTCAAGTAAAAACCTTATGATAGTACAATTCTTATTCGAATCGGTATTTATTGTTCACGTTGCTTTATTTTTAGGTTTGATTATTGCCGAATCAATAAGTCCTTTCATAAATGATATGCTTTCAGTAAAACTAACACTGAAAGATTTTTATTCTATAAAATGGTTGTTGCTTCTTATATTCGGTGCGATTATCCTGGGCATATTTTCCGGATTATACCCGGCTTTTTATATGAATTCGTTAGAGCCGGTTCCATTAATGAGAGGTAATATTTATAATATGACTTTTCCTGTACGGTTAAGAAAAGTATTAACCTTCTTCCAGTTTATGATCACAGTAATTCTCATTGCAGGTACAGTTTTCATTTTCAAACAGTTGTCATATATCCAATCCCGGGACTTAGGATTCAGGCAGGATCATATAATTCTGCTACGTAATAATATTGATATTGCCAAACATATGGAACAGTTTAAATCAGAATTATTGCAGCATACAAATATCAAAGCAGTATCATTTTCATATACAAGGCCTGGTGTTGAATGGCCGGGATGGTGCTGCATTCACATAGACCATAATCCTCAGAATAATGCGTTTCAAATGAACTCAGTGGATCCGGATTATATTAAAACATTGGGTTTTGAGTTAATTCAGGGCAGAAATTTTGACTGGGAAAGGAATTCAGACCAACGCTCTACTTACATTATAAATGAATCAGCTGTAAGGAAATATAATCTGAAAAATCCTGTTGGAAGATATATATCAAATACAGGTAATGGGACAGAAGGTATTATTATCGGTGTGGTTAAGGATTTTCACCACCGCTCTTTGCACAGGGAAATAGAAACAGCTTTATTTAGCTGGGATAATTACGGTTATGGTTTCAGGGTGATCAATATCAGAATCGCACCTCAAAATATTAAACGGTCAATAAAAGATATAAAAGATGTTTGGGAGATGATTTGCCCGGCTTTCCCTTTCGAGATTGAATTTTTGGACAAGGCACTGGCATCTCTGTATAAAAAAGAAAAACAACTAAACCGGGTTATCGCCTTTTTTTCTATACTGGCAGCTATTATAGCTTGTTTGGGTTTATTAGGACTGACTTCTTTCATTGCTGAACGGCGTACAAAAGAAATAGGTATTAGAAAAGCAAACGGCGCCGGAACAAAGGAGATAATATTAATGCTTTCAAAGGATTTTACTTCTTTGATACTAATTTCTTTTGTAATTGCCTGCCCTGTTGCACATGTTATCATGCACAGGTGGCTGCAGAATTTTGCTTACAGAACGACTATGAGCTGGTGGATATTTGCACTGGCAGGAATCATCGCATACCTGGTTGCACTGCTTACGGTTACATGGCAATCATACAGGTCTGCTGCACGAAATCCGGTTGAATCACTTAGATATGAGTAAGGAATGAACATTAAGCTTTGAATAAAGAGAAAACCAGGGGACAGGGAATAGGGGAATAGATGGAAATATAGAATATGGGATTTACACCCGGAGGTATGATAAAAGTTATTAACGGAGGCAGATATGTGAAATTGCTGAATAACAATAAAAAAAATAAAAAATAGGTAATAACATGATCATCAAAGAATTATCCAATATTATCAGGCATATTTTAAGATACAAAGTATACTCTCTGTTAAATCTTTTAGGTCTTGCTCTGGGTATAGCATGTGCAATGCTGATTATCCTGTGGGTTAACCATGAGATAAATGTTGATAAATTCCACAAAAATGCAGGCAACATGTATCAGATAATGAAACAGATGAAGTTCTCAGACGGGGAAACAACGATTGATTATTCAATCACAGGGCCCCTGGCCCCGGCTCTCATTGATGAAGTGCCGGAGATTGATGCAGCAGTCAGGTTGACCTGGAATAGTGACATTCTATTTAAACTGGATGAAAGAGCGTTTTTTGAAAATGGGTTTTTTGCTGACAGCAACTTTTTCCAGGTTTTTTCTTTTGAGTTATTATACGGCGATCCTGTAACAGCACTTAAAAACCCTAATTCGGTAGTGATCTCTGAAAAGCTGGCAAAGAAACTATTCAAAGACCAGGATCCCCTTGGAAAAACCCTGGAAATACAGGTTGAGAATGTAGAACCATACACAGTAACAGGAGTTTCCAGGGATATTGCCGGTAATTCATCAATAGAGTTCGATTATGTCATTCCTTTTAGTAAATTCTTCAAAGTATATGAGAGATATATACACTGGGATAACTGGAGCTTCAGAACATTTCTGCTGATAAAAAATGAAACCGGTGCTGATATTCTGAACAGTAAGATCAATGCCACCTTTAAGAATCACAGCCAATGGGATGTGGCAACTATGTTTGTTCATCCTTTTAAAAAGCTGTATTTATATAATGTTTTTAGTGATTCAATTTACAAACCTTCAGGCCGGATCCTTTTAGTGAAGATATTCTCAGCCGTGGCAATTTTCATTTTAATACTGGCCTGCATGAATTACACTAATCTGTCCACAGCACTTGCAATAAAAAGAGCTAAGGAGGTTGGGATCAAAAAAATGGCAGGCTCCAGCAGGTATAACCTATTAAGACAGTTTATACTTGAATCGTTGATCCTTTCAATATTTGCACTCTTCATTGCATTTATTATAGTTGAGTTTTCCCTGCCGTTTTTTAACGATTTGATACAGAAAAATATCAGTCTTAATTATTTCAATTTAAAAATCATTGGCAGCTTTATTCTTATTACATTCCTTACAGGTTTATTTGCAGGCGCTTTTCCGGCGATTTTTCTGTCTTCCTTTAAGCCTGTTACAGTGCTTAAAAATATATACAAGACAGGTAAAGGAGGTATTCAGTTAAGATATATCTTAATAATTGTACAATTTGTAATTACTATTACTTTTATTATATCGTCCTTCGTTATTTACAGGCAGATTAAATATATTAACAATAAATCACTGGGACTGGATAAAGACAATATCATTTTGTTTGAGCAAAATGATCAGATACGGAAACATAAGGATGCTTTCAGGGAAGAGTTATTAAAACAGCAGGGAGTGATTAATGTATCATATATTGGGGATCACCCTTTTTCAATCGGAAATTCAACTACAGGTGTATCGTGGAGCGGCAAGAGTCAGGATGATGAATATTTAATATCATACCTGGAGGTAGATGAGAATTTTGCAGAAACTTTTGGGATGGAAATAATAGAGGGCAGGTACTTCTCAAAAGAATATCCTTCGGATACCAATTGCATAATAATTAACCAGGAAGTGGCAAAGATCCTGGGATCCGCAAATCCTGTTGGAAAGCCGTTTATTTATTGGGGACGGAAAACAAATATTATTGGAATAGCCAAAAATTTTCATTTTAACAGCCTGCACAGGCCAATTGATAATCTGATGTTGATATACCGTCCTGATGATACGGATGGCGTGGCAGTCAGACTTAAAGGAAACATGATAAAGAGATCCATAAAAGATGTAGAAAAAGTATTTAGTGAATTCGAGAATAATGTGCCATTTGTTTATCAGTTTGCCGATGAACAATATGAAAGATTTTATGAAAGAGAGAGATACATGGCTAAATTCTCAGACATATTTGCATCATTGGCGATATGTATATCATGCCTGGGTTTATTCGGACTTGCATTATTTACAACAGAACTGAGAACAAAAGAGATAGG
>CAZFHF010000087.1:0-10495 GCA_964518655.1 uncultured Bacteroidales bacterium
ACTCTGCTGAAGCGGAAGACGGTGTGCTTACGGGAGTATACGTTGCAACTGCAAGTTCCGGTTATTCTGGTACAGGATACGTAACTGGATTTGATAATGACGGCGATAAAGTAACTGTTACAGTCAGCGTACCTGAAAAAGCCTTATATAAGATTGTTGTCCGTTACAACGGCCCTTACGGGGATAAAACTCAGAATGTTTATGTTAATGATGGCTTTTCTTCACCCGTAACATTTCCGGCAACAGCCACATTCACGGATATTGATGCAGGAAGCTACATATTCAGCGAGGGAACAAATACTATTACTATTGAAGAAGACTGGGGATGGATGGAAGTGGATAAGTTCACTGTATATACTACTATAAAAAACACTTATGACATCACCCCTGACCTGGTTGACGATGATGCTGATGCAGCCACCCAGTCACTTTATGACTTTCTGGTATCACAGTTCGGGGAAAAAATAATTTCTGGGCATACAGACCGGTATTATGATCTCATAAATACAAATACTGGCAGAAAACCTATGCTCAGGGCATGGGATTTTCAATCCTACACGGAAGGCTATGCCTGGAAATGGGACAGCCAGCTTGGCGATCACACTTTTGGTGTTGTAGATAACGGATCCGTGTTTTCTGCTATTAATTGGTACAACAACACCACTGATAAACAGGGAATCGTGAGTTTCCAGTGGCACTGGCATTCTCCCTCCGGAGGTGAAGCCGGTACAAATACATTCTATACAAGCCTTACAACATTTGATGTCAGGGAGGCAGTTAAGCCGGGCACTCCTGAATACAACGATGTTGTAAGAGACATTGATACAATAGCGTATCAGCTGAACAGACTGCAGGAAGCCGGGGTGCCGGTTCTCTGGAGGCCTCTGCATGAGGCGGGAGGAGGCTGGTTCTGGTGGGGCGCTCACGGACCGCAAGCCTGCAAGAAGCTGTATTCCATGATATTCGACAGGATGACAAACGTCCATGAATTGCACAACCTCATCTGGGTGTGGTCAACACCTGAACCGGACTGGTACCCGGGCAACGACAGTGTAGATATTGTTGGATATGATTCTTATCCGGGAGAATATAATTACGGTATGCAGAAAGGCGCATTTGATATATTATTTAACCTGTCAGACGGGGAAAAACTAATCGCAATGACAGAAAACGGCCCGATACCTGATCCCGAAGACTGCCTGTCATTAGATGCACCATGGCTGTATTTTATGTCGTGGTCTGACCTTGTTACAGAACAGAATACAATCCAGCATCTGCGGGATGTTTTCAATCACTCTGATGTCCTGAGTTTTGAAGGCGATCCGCTATCTGCCATTGAAACTCCTGAAAATGAAATATCCGGATATAGGATATTCCCAAACCCCGCCACAGAAACGCTGAATATTGAAGGTGAAAGCTTTTCCCGCCTGGAACTGATGGATGTAAACGGTTGCATTGTCTTTTCAACTTACGGACCGGCAGAAGAAATCGACATACAGGGATTTGGAAACGGACTGTATATTCTGAAAATATACAACAACCAGAAGGTAAGTTTTTATAAGGTAATTACTAATAAATAAAAAGCGTCAGTATGAATTTTTTGAAATCCATATTGATACTATTAATCTGTTTCTTTCTGATACTATTTTTTTCCTGTGAGATAAAAAACCAGGAAAATATAGATTCCCCGCCATGGGTAAAGGAAGAACTCTATACTTCAACTAATCTGAATGATGTGTTTTTCCTGAACGAAGATTACGGCTGGATCGTTGGTGATAACGGAACCATATTCAAGTATTATGAACAAAGATGGCATTTTACTGAGCCTGATGTTTCAGATAATCTGAGGGCTGTTCATATTGTTGATTATGACAATACCTGGGTTATTGGAGATAACGGTACTATTTTAAATTACAGGGCAGATACATTCATCAGGTATAACAGTCCGATTACCGTTAAACTTATCGATATACACATGCTTGACAGTATAACTGGCTGGATAGTAGGTGGAAAAGGCACAATCCTTGAATATTACAATGATGAATGGGTGGACATTGGATTTCCAAATATAAGAAAATTAAGTATTTTCTTAACACAGATTGATTTTTATAACGATTCAAACGGAATAATAGTAGGTGATGCACAGACAATAATTAGGTTCAGGAATGGATGGCAGGATGTTTCACCACCAGAAAACACTCAAATGTATAGATCTGTTTGTATGGTCGACACAAATGTATTTTTTATAGGAAGCTTCTTTGCGGCTGCAGGGGACTATTGTATTGGTATATCGTATTTCCCGGGGGATATAAATTTATATTCCAAGAGTGGAACAGCCAATCACATTACCTCAATAAAAGTAAGGAATAATTCAGGCTGGGCTGTTGGCAGAACGGGAGATATTTTAAAATATGACTGTTCAACATTTGATTTTTATAAAACAATTGATTCTCCATTAAACTCAATGTTCCTGGTAAATGATACATTAGGCTGGATTGTCGGAGGTGCCGGTACCCTGCTTAAATTATGAAAAAATGTATTGTCATACAACTAAGGTTATATTTGTTTTTCCTTATAAAAAATATGTATATAAAAAGTAACTTCAGGAATTTAGTTTATATAACTGCGGGTTCGGGATTACTTTTTTCAAATTTCGGCTGCAAACAGAGTAACAAAACTGAAATAACAGATAAATCATTCCCTGTACACCCCAACATCCTGTGGATCAGCTGTGAAGATATAAGTCCGAGGCTGGGATGCTATGGTGATAATATAGCGCAAACACCAAACATCGACAGTCTGGCAGGCAGAGGTGTTATCTACACAAATGTGTTTACCAGTGCCCCTGTATGTGCTCCATGTCGTTCAGGTATAATAACAGGAATGTACCAGACAAGTATCGGCACTCATCATATGCGCACCTCACACGTATCAGATAACCTGCCCACGCCATATGAAGCTGTTCCTCCACATTATGTAAAGACTTTTACGGAATACCTGAGAGCTGCCGGGTATTATTGCACTAACAATGTTAAAACAGATTATCAGTTTG
The DNA here is from genome assembly GCA_964518655.1 of uncultured Bacteroidales bacterium. Lineage (GTDB taxonomy): Bacteria > Bacteroidota > Bacteroidia > Bacteroidales > UBA10428. Next base: position 3,053 of record CAZFHF010000087.1, read on the forward strand.
GCCTGCCATTTACGGCATGGGATGAATGCAGTAATAACGCACATTATAAAAACAGGCCTGATCCGGAGGCTCCGTTCTTTGCAGTTTTCAATATAGAAGTTACTCATGAAAGCAGGAACTGGTATGAACCCGACAGTACCGATCCCTCGTCAGTTGATGTGCCTCCTTATTACCCCGACAATAAGACAGTGAGAAAAAATATCGCCCGCCTTTATGATAACATTGCTTTGCTTGATATCAGAGTTGGTGAAATACTAAAAGAGCTTGAGGATGAAGGATTGGCTGAAAATACTGTTATCTTCTTCTGGAGTGATCATGGAGATGGATTGCCCCGGGCAAAGAGATGGCTATATGATTCAGGAACAAGAATCCCTCTTATTATTCAATGGCCCGGGTATATAAAGGATGGGGCTTCGAACAGCAGGCTTATCAGTTCTGTTGACTTCGGTCCAACAGTATTGTCTGTAGCCGGAGTGCCTGTCCCAAAACATATGCAGGGAAGAGCATTCCTTGGAGCCCAGGCAAAACCTCCAAGAGGCTATGTTTTTTCTGCACGCGACCGTTTTGACGAATCATACGATATGGTCCGTTCCGTCAGAGATTATAAATATCGGTACATCCGCAACTATTATCCCTTAAAACCTTATGTATTATGGGTAAAATATAGAAACAACATGCCCATAATGCAGGAACTGCTTAGGCTTTATGCTGAAGATAAGCTGGAAGGGCCACAAAAATTCTGGTTCAGCAACACCCGCCCTCCCGAAGAATTATACGATTGTGAGAATGACCCTTATCAAATAAATAATCTGGCAGATGATCCCGAATATAAAGATGTTTTGAAAAGTATGAGCAACAGGCTTAATAAATGGATGTTAAACACAAAAGATATGGGCAGTATCTCAGAATCAGAGATGATTGATAATATGTGGTCCGGCAAAGTGCAACCTGTTACTGCACCCCCTGAACTGATTATTATAAATGAAGAGCCGGAAAATATGACAAAAACCACCAGCGGAGGGAAATATAAATATCCTGCAAAGATATCAGTCTATTGTGCCACCCAGGGAGCATCGCTTGCTTATACCACTGATACTGCTGAAAATGCTCACTGGAAATTATATACGGGTCCGGTAAAACTAAATAAGGGAAGCACATTATTACGGGCCAAAGCAATACGCTACGGATATAAAGAGAGTGCAGAAGTTACTGCTAAATTCGAAATAGAATAGTAAGCCTGCCATGGATTATTTCATTGGTGATCATATAGCATACAATGTAATGGTAAAGCCCGTTGGGGCTGCCTGCAACCTTAATTGCAGATATTGCTATTATCTGGAGAAAAAGAACCTGTATAAGGACAGCAAAATCTCAATTATGCAGGAATCAGTACTGGAAAATTTTATCAAACAGTATATCCAGTCACAGTCAGCCCCGGTTATTTCATTTGTGTGGCAGGGTGGTGAGCCTATGCTTGCCGGACTGAAATTCTTTCAGGCAGCTGTCGAATACCAGAAATATTATGCCCGGGGAAGGCAAATAATTAACGCCTTTCAAACCAACGGCACATTAATAAATGAAAGCTGGTGCAAATTTTTTAAGCAGCATGACTTTCTGATCGGTATATCTATTGACGGGCCCGAGGAGATACACGATTATTACAGGCTTGATAATCACGGTGCAAAAACCTGGCATAATGTAATGAAAGGTATAAAACTACTCCAGGATTTTAACGTTGAGTTTAATACTCTTACTGTAATAAATAACTATAATGCAGAATACCCGCTGGAAGTTTATTCATTTCTTAAAAGCATAGGTAGTAATTATCACCAGTATATCCCTATTGTTGAACAAACAGCGACAGATGAAGATGATTATCCCCTGTCCCTTGTATCTCCAGCTTATTCGGGTAAAACTAAAATCACTGACTGGTCAGTCAGTCCGGTACAATATGGCGAATTTTATATAAAGATATTTGATAACTGGGTTAGAAATGATGTAGGTTCTGTATTTGTACAGATGTTTGATGTCACTCTGGCAAACTGGATAGCTGAGCCGGGAGGATTATGTATATTAGACAGAACGTGCGGTAAAGCAGGGGTAATAGAACATAACGGTGATATATACAGTTGCGATCATTTTGTGTATCCTGAAAATCTTCTTGGTAATATTTTAACTGCCCCGTTGCTTGAAATGATGCGCTCACAAAATCAGCAAAGCTTTGGTGCAGGCAAAAGGAATGCTTTACCAGACTATTGCCTTAACTGCGAATATTTAAATATTTGTAATGGTGAATGCCCAAAAAACAGAATATCAGTAACACCGAAAGGAGAAAAGGGATTAAATTATTTATGCCCCGGTTTAAAAAGCTTTTTTAAGCACGTTTCTCAATATATGAATTTTATGGCCAATGAGCTGAAAAATAAAAGAGCCCCGGCAAATGTCATGCAGTGGGTTAAAAAAGGGACAGCGCCCTGAGAGGGCGCTGTCCTTTTTGTACAATAAAAATTAATACCGATATGAAGAAATATCTGTTTATATTAATATTCATACTGTGGGCAATGACAGCTTTTTCTCAGAACAGGATCCAGCATAACAGCCAGGAATTGTTTCTGAACGGGATAAACCTTGCATGGATGGATTTTGCCAACGACCTCACAGCATTTAATGAAGATCTTTTTGCTACTGCACTCGACAATATTTCCTCAGCAGGCGGTAATTGCATACGCTGGTGGCTGCATACCGACGGAACCAGCAGTCCGTATTTCCTTAATGATTCTGTTACATACATCACAGATAATGAACTTCTTGCCATGTTCAAGGGATTGGATATGGCTTACGAACGGGGAATGGGAATAATAATGTGTTTATGGTCATTTGACATGCTGCGCTCCAACAAGCCTGCGGCAATAAAATACAGGAACTCACTTATGCTTACCGATTCAGTATATATGCAGGCATATATCAACAATGCCCTGATACCTATACTTGAAACTGTTGGTGATCACCCTGCAGTTATCTGCTGGGAAATATTTAATGAGCCTGAAGGTATGACTCCCGTGGGAGGCTGGGGTGATGTTGACGATGTCCCCATAACTGCCGTGCAGACATTTATAAACCGGACAGCCGGGGCTATACACCGCAATACAACTGGTGCAAAAGTGTCAAACGGATGCTGGAGTTTTTACGCCGGCACAGATGCCGGCAGTGGTAATTATAATTATTATACAGATGAAAGATTAATTGCTGAGGGAGGTGATCCTGACGGGTACCTGGATTTCTATATGGTCCACTACTATTCATGGGCAGGGACAGTCCGTTCGCCATTTCATCATCCTGCATCGTACTGGGCTCTTGACAAACCACTTGTTATTGCCGAATTTGAAGCTGACGGCCCGTACAGTGGTATAAATACCCAGGCAGCATACGACTCGCTATACCACAACGGGTATGCCGGAGCCCTGTCATGGCAATGGTATGCCAATGAATTTGGCGGCTTGCCTGCCGCAACCCCCGGTATTAACTATATAACAACAGACTACCCTGATGATGCAATCATAGATTATCCGGTCATTGCTTATAATTACTATCCTGAAGTTATTAATGAAATTCCAGATCTTGTAATGGAAATGGGTGATGCTTATCCTTCACCATACATCAACCTGAAAGATGTCTTTGTGGATGTGGAGGACTCAGTTTTTCTGACTTATTCAATAAGCTTTAATACCAATCCTGGTTTATTAACTGCCAGTGTTGATGCTGACTCGAACTTAGTACTTGAATTAATTCCGGATTCATCAGGCAGCTCAGAAATTCATATAAAGGCAGCTGATAGCGGGAATAAATTTGCTGTGGAAAAACTCAATGTATCTGTTTACGATCCTGCTGAACCAAATAAAGCACTATTGCGCAAAGCATGGGCATCATCAACAGAATCTTCATTGCTTCTGCCAAAAAATGCTGTCGACGGATCACTAACAACCCGCTGGTCAAGTTTGTACCAGGATAATGAATGGATAGCTGTTGATCTGGGAAAAGAATATACAATTGAATGTGTTGAATTAAGGTGGGAAACAGCATACGGTGCAGAATATGAGATACAGGTCACTTCGGATACTACAAGCTGGACAACAGTATTTCACCATACAGGCGGAAACGGCGGAAGGGACGTTGTGCTCTTTGAACCTGTAACCTGCCAGTATGTAAAAATGTATGGCATTGACAGGGGAACCCAGTGGGGATTCTCATTATATGAGTTTGGCGTTTATGAAGACTCACTGACAACTGACATATATACTCCGATTAATTCTCAGGATGATATAAAAATCTACCCTGTACCATTTGATGATCAGTTGACGGTTCAATCAGCTCCGGACAATGTTATAAGAAAAATAGAAATATTTAACCTGCAGTCATCACTGGTAGAATCATATGATCTGAATATCAATGCTGCGGAAATAGAAATTTCCCTCTCTTCAGTTAAGCCGGGTATGTATTATATTGTTATCCACACTGATTATTCTGTAACTGTAAAAAAAGCATTAAAATTATAATTATTTGGGATACTATGCTGATGAGTAATTATATCAGGATAGTATCCTATACCGGTGCTGCACTCAAGATAGTATCCCGGTGTGATCATTGCACCAGGATAGTATCCCTTGTATTTTACATCTCACCTAAAAGTTTATCTGCTGCCAGCACTGAAAACATAAAATAACATGGCCCGTTAATGATATATTCCCTCTCCTGCCATAAATACGGCCATACCTTATCTTCAGCGAAATCAGGATTTACAAGATTTATTGCGTTCCAGAATGTACCTCCGGGTATATAGCTCCAGTCAGCCCTGTTAGTACCATATGCAACAGTCGGCGAGTTCACTCCGACACCTGATACCAGGCTGTTGGTAGTACTTCCAGGATGGCACCCCAAAGAAAAATTGATACAAGCAAACAAATGTTTGTCAGTAAATATTTCAGGCCATCCCTTATATAAGAAGTAATGCCAGAATCCATACAATTCTGTATGCTCAAGGGGCGCTCCAAAAGGGGTGCCCGACATTATACTGTCCAGTTTAGACTTATGAGCCATAGCTGCTTCTGTTAAAGCTTTCTCAAATTCCGGGCAATCAATAAGTTCCTTAACGCGTCCCAGTGACCAACCCGCCCAGCCAAAATTTCTTTTTACCGCCTCCTTCATACTGCAAAGCTCATCCTTATATTCATCCTTGCCGGTAGAAATAATAAGTTCCGCCAGGGTATGGATTTTCTGATTTTCAAACCATCGTCCTTCACCGTCTTTATTTTTTTGCCAGAGCTCTTCTGCAACCTTCAGGCATTCGTCTGCCAGTTCATCATCGTACCCTTTAAATACCCTTGATGCTATTGCCAGGCTTGCTGCTCCCAGCAACTGCCTCGCCGGATTCGTTTCAGTGAATACCAGCCGGTCATCCAGCTTAGGAATATAAACTTCAACCTGGTCAAGGTTCAACTCAGGATCAAAAATGTATGAATACCTGTTAGCTACTTTTTTGTACCAAAGCTCATCTACACTGTCAGCTTCAGATAACATGGAAGCATCAGCAAAAACCTTATTGTCAGTTTGAGTAGCTCCGTCTCCTAGATGAACATATTGCCTCAGTGTAGGCACAATAATACCTCTGTATAATCTGCCGAGCTGATGGTAACCTCCTAAAATTGTTAGCACCCCGTGTTCCACCTGCTGAAGAATGTCAGGTTTTCCGTCTGGCTGATGAATTTCCACATGATGATTTTCCTGGTCTATATATGTTTCATCATAATCAACTCCGAACTCCTCATAGGTAAGTGCCAGGGCAATCACGGTCAATGCCTGTGACTCAATTCTCAGGTCATAATCTCCGGCATCATGCCAGCCCCCTGCATTCAGTCCGGGAACATGTTCAAGAGGTTTAAATGTCGATAATGTGGACGTTTCTTTGGTATTATTATACCCGTCAAAATGTGCAATATTCATAGGGGCCATAAGAGCATCATCGAGGTGGCATGCTCCGTGCCATACACGGTACTTCTGGTTTATCCGCATGTGGCACATCTGGACAGGCAGAAAATATTCCAGGGTCGGCTGCCATACATGCCTCTTATATACGTCAGGATTAATAATAAACTGGTTGCTGGTAATATCACCATATCTTACTATATAAATACCGGTCTGTTTAATTTCTGAAAAATCAAAATTTACATATTTATATCTCAGATATTGTCCCCATAATTCGGGTTTCTCCTCTTTAACAACACTCAATGCACCAGACTTATCAAGTTTCAATAAAGCTGCTTTTTGAATTTTCTTTTCGCCTTTATCCAGTTCAATATATGCTGTTTTTTCCTGATTCGGATGATATCCTACCTGAGAAATGTGTATAACAGGCTCCATTTTCCATCCGGGAATGACATAAGGGGTGATTTTCCACTGTATAGCTCCTTTTGTAGCTCCTGCAGGAACCAGCGAGCGGACCACAAACCACCCGTTATTGTGTTTAAGGCTGCCATCCAGCAATGCTATTTTGCCGTTCAGGCTTTCAATGCTCATTCTTAAAAGCTCACTTTCCGGTGCTACTACAAGCTTATTACCTTCAGCCAGCGGCAATGCTTCAGCTTCATTATCCTTATTAAAATATGTAGGCCCGTTAGCCTGACGGGGAAAAGTCCCGGCAACACTGTCCATAAAATAGGTCTTCCCATAAAGATCTGCAGGAAACAATTCAATATTATATCCTACCCTGCCCACCCATTCTTCAGGCACAGGCTTTTCCATATCCACTGTAATTGTAAAAGACCGGCCTTCAGCTTTTACACTGACCATGTAATTTAGCTCAAGATCAGGGTATATTATAGGATTGAAACCCTTGCGTGATCTTCCTTCATCAGGATAACTGCATGGCATACGTATCTCATTATTCAGCGTATCAACAATTTTGCTTATCAGGCCAATCTGTTGCGGACTGCATCCTATCTTTTCAAATCCTTCTCCAAGCTTTGGGACTGGCTGCCACTGGCCTGGTGCCGGACTCAGCCGTAAATTACCGTTTGTGGCTACCCGGCTGCCATGCTGGATTATCTCAACTCCTCCCTGGTGTCCTTCGGAAAAAGAATTGCTAAAAACCAGTACATTGAGCCCGGGCATTTCAAAATATCCCTGCTTATTAATTATTAATCTCTCATTTTTCGATAAATGTGTACAACCTGACAGCCCAATCAATGCCATAAGCAGAAGAGTCAATAGTCTGTGATCAATTAACATGACAATCTTTCGTTTCATCCGTATATATTTTATTTTTTAATTAATATAAAAATTCCATTCCGTCAGAAGGAATATCTCCTTCCGTCACAACGAAAATAAGATAAATTATGTAAATAAAACCGTTATAAATCCCTTAGTCCTCAACCTCCTCTTTTTCTGCAG
>CAZFHF010000088.1:0-1729 GCA_964518655.1 uncultured Bacteroidales bacterium
ATATAACTTTTCTTGAAAATCCTACCAGGGAGGATATGATTGTTACATTTGATGAATTAACCAAAACTTTAACAGCTGATGATAATCTGCTGATCTTTTTTGCCGGACACGGTTATTGGGACGAGAATACCAATATAGGATACTGGCTGCCTTCAGATGCAAAAAAAAGCAATACGGCCAACTGGTTTATAAATAGCACAACAAGAGATTATGTCGGGGCAATGAAAGCACGACATGTATTATTAATATCCGATGCCTGCTTTAGCGGCAGTATTTTCAAAACCCGAAGCGGATTCGAGGATGCTAACCGGGGAATACAAAAAATCTACAGTCTTTCAAGCCGTAAAGCAATGACCAGCGGGACATTAAATGAAGTGCCGGATAAAAGTGTATTTATTGAATATTTTATCAAAAGGCTGGAAGAAAACAAAGACGAATTTCTTTCTTCAGAACAGTTGTTCAGCCTTATCAAACCTGCTGTTTTAAACAACAGCCAGAACATTCCACAGTATGGGACAATCCAGAATACAGGGGATGAAGGCGGGGATTTTATTTTTATTATTAAATAAGCTTTCCTTTTGTTAGTTACCTGATTAATTTTTGTTATTTTTTAAATGCCGGATTTATAAGTTCCAAAAATCTTTTATTTCCCGGAATGCACTGATTATATTTATATTTCATTAATTATTGTTAATAAATAATCTTTAAATTACTAATTTTATTGGTTTATTTTGGCAATGCTTATATAATGGGTATTGCGGGACAAATTTGTGAATATATAATGAAACTCCTGAACCATCTCATGTTAATCCTCTTAATGCTGACAGCTTCAGCATATAGTCAGACTATTTCACGTTCAGTTATTTCTTCACTCGGGCAGTTTTATGACAATCAATTTGAAATTGTACAATGGACAGTTGGAGAGGCTGTAATTGAGACCTTTTACGATGATTCGTATTACTACCTGACACAGGGCTTCCAGCAGCCGGGAGTTGAAACTACGAAATACCAGTATTCTCATAATGATATAGATTTTTTCCCGAATCCTGTTACTGAATATCTTTTGATCATATTTAATTATCCTTTGTTAAAGGAATATAAAATTAAAGTTTACTCAATAATCGGAGTATTTATAAACCAGATAAATATTGTTGATGCTTTTGAAGGATATAAGCTGAGCGTTGATTTTTCAGGGTTTGTCCAGGGTATTTATTTGATTTATATATATTCTCCTGAGGGGCATTTATTGAAAACAGGAAGAATAATTAAAATATAATGAGCAGACCGACTTTACAAAGAGTTTAAATAAGATGAAGAAACTGACTAAAATATTTATATTTTCCTGTATTATTATGATTACTGTTATGGACAGTTTTTCACAGGGTGCTCCACAAGGCATAACTTATCAGGCAGTGGCGCGCGATTTTACAGGTGAAGAGCTGGCTAATCAGGATATTTCAGTAAGACTTACAATTATTTCAGGCAGTACAGGAGGAGAGGTCCAATGGATTGAAAATCATTCCAATATTACAACTAACAGATTCGGATTGTTTACCCTCACTATTGGACAGGGGACACGTGAAGGAGGTCTGCAGGATGAATTCTCTGATATTCAGTGGGGGGACGGGGTTCACTATCTTAAAGTAGAGATTAGGTTCAGGGAGGATGACGAATACCTGAATATGGGTACTTCACAGTTTATGAGTGTACCTTATGCCTTATATGCTGA
>CAZFHF010000088.1:1739-10484 GCA_964518655.1 uncultured Bacteroidales bacterium
CGGCAGCGGCGGAGGTTATGGAGATCCTGATGACCGGGATAAGGACCCTACAAATGAAATTCAAAGCCTGTCTCTTGATACTGAAGACAAGGAGCTTCTGTTAATTAACAGCGACGGTTCGGAACAAAGTTCTTTGCCAATTGATTATGAAAATGAAAATGAAATACAGGATCTGTTACTGGAGGATAATATTCTGCAAATCACAAACAACAGCGATGCAAATCCTATCAGTCTGACACCTTATCTTGACAACACCGATAACCAGAACCTCTATCTTGATGGTGATAGTATAGGCATTGCTCAAGGTAATAAAATCAGCCTTGAGAAATTCTATGATGACACAGATGACCAGACATTAACACTTGAAAATGACTCCATAAGAATTTCAGGCGGGAATGCAGTTAATATCACAGGACTTGTAAATCCCCAGAGCATTTACTTTTTTGCTGAAAAGACTACAATTTCTATTGTTTCACCACTTACAGATATATATCTTATTTTTAATGAAGAAAGAGTGGACAAGGGCGGTGCATACAATCATGTAAATGGCACTTTTTCTGTTTTATCCAGCGGATTATATTCATTTTATATGATATATAATGCAAAATTTACACAAAAAATCAGCGTTTATATAAACAATGCGGAATATGAATTGCTTTATACGGCTTCTCAGGATGAAAAAGTAAGACGTTCATTCCTGCTTTACCTCACCGCAGGTGATGTTGTTAATATGGTTGTAAATTCCGGGACTGATACTGAGATAGGCGAAGCTACTTTTACAGGCTTTAAGGTTAATTAATATAATTTTGTGGTATCATACTATTTCAGAAGAATCATGCAATAATTTCTGAAAATTATTATGTTTCATGCGGAAAACATTTATACTTAGCAGCATTATAGCATGCTTAATGATAAGTACCGGCATTTCTGCCCAGAGAAAAACAATTATTCATTCAGACAGAAAACACAGGCATTCACATTCAAAGTCAACCAGATATTTTTTCAGGGGTGAAACCGGTGCTGCATATGGTAAAACCAGTATTGGAAGTTTTGACATTGAAGGCTTTATGATACCGGCAGACATATATATTGGCATTGGGGAAATTAAAAACACTTACATTCATGGTATGTTTGGAATTAATTCATTTAATGGAACCTACAGGATTCTCGGAAGTGACGGTGTATTTGAAAACTCATCTATTTGTATATATGATTATGGAGCAGGTCTCACAATTTATGCTGTACCAAACTGGATATATTTATCAGGATCAGTTACAGGAAGCAAAACTGTCCGGCACCCTGTATCAGCAGGTTCTGATGTATTCGGTTCGCAAACAGGAATCGGACTTGAACTTAAACTTGGGACCAGTGTTATGATTACACGGTTTTTTGGAATTGGATTGTCCGGTTTTATCTATTCCAGTATGATGAATGATGCAGAATCGGATAATGAAAGCATAAGAAAAATAAGAAATAATATTATGGGAGTAACTTTATCCGGGATATTAGGAAAATTATAATTCATAACTTATAAATTGCTCATTTTTTATATCTTTAACTTACAAATATTTTTACGCAATCTTTTCGGTAATTTTAAGTTTTTATTTAAAGTGATTAAATACTAAATTATTTAAAATGGCAAGTTTTAAAGCAATACTAGGGTTAATTCCCAAAACATCGGAAGTTGAAGAAAAAAGAGCTGCCCTGCAAAGAGAATATGAAGCCTTTTTAGATTTCAGCAAATCAAAGGAATTAACAGAGTTCAACAAACTGAAAAGCCAGGTTACTTCAGATGAGTTTGCACAAAGGAAAAAAGAGATCCAGGCTCAGAAATTTAAAGATACTGATGAATACCAAAAAGAGCAGGAATACTTGCGCCTTAAAAAAGAAAAGGATATCAGGAATTATTATAAAATTAAAAATTCTCAGGAGCTTAAAGATTTTCAGGCATTTGAAGAATCAGATGAACTGAAAAAATATCATAAACTTGAAGAATTTCTTAAAACTCCTGATTTTATTAAGGTGAAGGAATATATGGCGTTGTCCCCGAAAAAGAAATTTGAAGCCTCTGAGTTATTTAAAACCCTTGAGCAGTATCTTACACAAAAGAAATCAGCAAGAATCAGAAACTATTTCAAGTTTTTAAACCTCAAAGGATATCCTGATTATAAAAGTCTTAATAATTCAAAAAGGCTCAAGGAATTTGAAGAATTAAGCAATTATATAAGATCAAACGACTTTCTGTCAGCCCGTCGTTCAATGAAGAAAAGTGATTTTAAATTATCTGAAGAAAACCAGAAATTACAGCAATATCAAGGATTAAAGAATTCAAAGGAATTTAAAAATTATTACAAACTCATAAGTATGCATATTTTTTCAGATTATAAAGAGCTTCATGAATCACAGGAGATGGAAGCTTTTATTGAACTGGAAAAATATATTGGTTCAGGCGATTATAAGGCGGAAAAGAACAGGATTGAAAGCCAGAAGTTTCAGGATACTGATGAATACCGCAAGCAGGAAGAATATAATGGACTTAAGAATTCGAAAAGATTTAAAGATAATTTTAAGTTTAAAGCTTCTGCATTGTACTCAAATTATGTGAATCTTGACGGATCTGACAGAATAAGCCAGTTTGAAAATATGGAGAAAATCATCCAATCAGACAAGTTCAGGGAAGTGAAAGAATATATGTTATTACCTCCTGCAAGGAAATTGGAATTATCTGATGAGTACAAACTGGAACAGAAATACATTGAATTAAAAAAATCAGACAAAATAGTATGGTATTTCCAGCTAAAAGAATCATCCAGGTTTGACGAACTTAAAATGTGGAAAGTATCATTCGAGGATGATTTTACATCAAGCTCTCTTGACCGCAATAAATGGATGACAAAATATTTTTGGGGTGATGCAATATTAAAGGAAAGTTATGCTCTTGCGCACGAAAAACATATCTATACTGATGGAGAGAACCTTGAATTCGATAACAGCATTCTGAAGATAATAACCAGAAAGCAGGAAGTTAAGGGTAAGGTTTGGAATCCGCAGATTGGATTTTTCCCGAAAGACTTTAATTACACATCAGGACTAATAAGTACCGGTAATAGCTACAGGCAAAAATACGGCATTTTTGAGGCTAAGATTAGATTTAATAAAAGTGTTCCTGTGCACCATGCCTTCTGGATGCTATCGAAGCAGATTGTTCCTCATATCGACATTGCAAAGGCAGAAAATAAGCTGGTAATGAGTAATTTCTGGGGCAATGTTGGCGAGAGAAAAAGTATACAGAAAAAAATATCCAAACTGGGGATATCAAAATATGCAAAAGACTTTTATATATACTCACTGGAATGGTCAGAGCAAAAGCTTGTATGGAAAATCAACGGAGTAACAGTTTCATCATCCAGTCAGGGAGTGCCCCAGGAATCAATGTACCTGGTTCTTAGCTCAGGCATTTATAAAGATGTAAAAGGGAATAATCTGCCGGCAGCTATGGAAATCGACTGGGTCAGATGTTATAAAAAAGCATAAAGTCAAGGCATACCTTGCTTGTTGCTGATGCTTGCTTTAGCGGAGGGATATTTAAGACACGCAGAGCGTTCAGTATGCCTAATGTTGCAGTACAAAGACTGTATGAACTGCCAGGCCGCAAGGCCATGACAAGCGGTACCCTCAAAGAAGTCCCTGATAAAAGTGTTTTTGTTGATTATTTTATTACCTGCAGTCATTTGCCCGGACCTATGGTTTTATTGTATAATTCTATGGCCCTGATTAGCTGGTCTTCCTTCCTTACTAACAGATTGTTTTTACGTAATATCTGCCGGAGCTCAAATTTGTTTTCCGGAAAAAGTTTTAATAACCTGCGGCGGGAGGGCTTGAAATTATAATAAGTGTTTCCCAGGAGAAGATAATATTTATCTGTATTATATATTTTATTCTCAATAAGCTCAATTTTGCGAAAAGCATATAACGATACCGGTCCTTCAGCAAGAACCTGCAGGAAAATGTCAGTTGAATCAGCCTCATACCAGTTTTTCATGCTCGTTTTTCTGAACTGGAGCAAGTGACTGCTATCATTACTGTATATAATAAAACCTTTTACAGATTGTTTATCAACTATGGCTGCTTTATAATCCGTTTTTCTTGACCATATAAGTTCGTCAAGAAAGAGGTTATATCGAATATATTTATTATTTAATACAGTCCCGTCACAAAGAATAACGTCTCCCCGGGACCACTTATAAAAGAACTGTGAATCATAATTGATAAAATTACTTATAAATATCCTCCCGGACAGTTTTTTTTCAATATCAACAAGGCCTGATCCATTAATGTCACAATTACAATAGTAATCCTGGGCTGGAAGTTTTAACCAGTGTATTATAATCATTATTAATATAAATATCAGTTTTTTCATATCACAGGTCATTAATTATTTAACTTCAATTTCTGTAACAGTTTCCAAAGGAATACCGCCGGATGTTATTCCCTGAACTACAATGTTATACTTACCTGTTAATTCTGACGCCGGAAAATCAAGAATTACTTTATTTTTGCCGGTTACTGTGATTGAAGGCTTCCAAAACAGAGTCTGCCGGAAATCAGGGCGTTTAGTATTACCGGATATTGCTTTCTGTTCATTATTATATTCTTCAATTATCTGAGACGGCTGCACTTTATTTTTATATTCATATGTAAAATTCTTTAAGTAAGATTCGGGGATTTTTCCATCGTATGTATAAACCGATAATAATCCGTAAAAAGTTAACTCTCCAAATATAAGTTCTGTTTGATAAACATCGATTTTCTTTATGTCTTTTGAACCAAGGGTGGAAATATGTGCAAGGTCAGTGAAAGGGACTCCGTTCAGCAATACACTTGCTTTGGCAGGCATAGGAATATCATTCACGGGATCAAATATCTTAACCTGGAAATTATCGATTTTTCCCCTGAATCTTACGCCTAAAAGAATGTTTTGAGATATTTCTTTGAAATCGATCAAATCGACAAAATCCGCGGGATATATTGTATAATCAGGATCTCCGCAGAAGTTCCTCCTGTCAGATATTTCATCAGGAATTTCCATAAAATCATTATTTTCAGGATTTTCTCTGTATATATTATTAATAAGTACTATATCCCTGCAATGCTGAAGATAATCTGCAAGATCGCCTGATAGTGATAGCATATTATAATTTATTGAAAGACCTGCATCAGATTTTTCATCAATTATCCAGGACACATTCTCATTTTCTTCATTATTATCTATCATTTGCAGGATCAAATCACGATTGTCGTATGATTTGTCCAGCAGAAAATAAAAATTGCCGTTTGTATCAGTATAACAGTATTTCATTGATGCGACACTATCTGCGAAGGATAAAATAACCAGCCGGTTATTTAAGGGAAGCCCGTTAATATGCGACAGTAATTTGCCTGACATAACAAATCCTGTATTTTCCATAATATATAAACAAGGCCTGTAATTATCATTTGACATCTGGCTCCATCCATATCTATCATTGCTGATGTTATATAAAATATTATTTGCTGATTCATCAGTAATTGAAGCGGGCAAATCTGAAAAATGGGATAAGCCCGCAATTTCAGAATAGAATGATAAATAGGAAGAGATTCCGGTATTATTTATTATTAATTGTTCAGGTGGTTTCTCAGCTACTGATATTGAGAGCCATGCTGTATCAGAATCGCCGAGATTATTTATCTCCAGTTCCAGAGCAACCTTCTCTCTTTTTCCGAATACTTTTTTTGGCGTTTTTAAATTAATTAAGGCATTATTCTCTGAAGATATATATACGGCCTTTTCACATACCGTACTATTAAGAGAATTTAACAGAATAATATCAACAATACCACCTGAAATGTTGCTTTTAGGAATATTAATTTTTGTAACACTGTCATTTAATGAAACCGGAATATTATTTATTATTTGTCCGCGTAATAATAATACGAGGTGGAATATTCTGTTATTAATATTATTATGTGTATTGCTGGTAATATTAATTATAAACCTGTCAGGTAAAATGTTTTCAACACTCAGATTATAATCTGATTGAACATAATATGCATCAGGCAGGCTTTCAATTTCATTAAAAGATACAGTTTCCGGTCCGTGCAGGTTATTATGATCGGGCTCATTTATTTTTGTAATAATCATGCGCGCAGAATAATGAAATTCAGGGGATGTATTTCTCATCCAGTTAGTATAAGCTCTAAGTGTGTAAATTCCGCTGGAAAGTGAATCAGGGATGATTACTCTTCCATTGGCAAGGCCTTTATTTAGATTGGCTCGCCATGAGAATGCATGGCCATAGTGTCCTGATATCTCAAAATATACAATTTTACTTTGCAGGCTTTTCCTTAATGAAGATGAATTAACAACATAAACTTTGTAATTTACAGGCTCACCGGAGATAAAAACATACTTTTCCAGTTGTACATACACCTTCTCATTCAATTTCAGGAAACAGTCTTTCCGGAGATCAGGAATAACCTTTTCCTGGCTGTATAAATTCTGAGTTAAAGCGGAAATAATTATTAACAGGGTAATAAGAATGTATCTCATTATAAACTTTTAGTATTATACATTTTATAACTTAATAGAATTCAATCCAGAAATCCGGGGGGAGTGAATCCTGGCGGCCAGCCCTTGTGGGAGCTGAATACTCCGGTAAATCTATTGTAATGACATTCTTTTGCCCATATAGCCAGAAAAATCCTGTATTCCTTGTGATTTTTGATGCGACTTCAAAAAATCCCAGGGCAAGTTTACTTGAGTCACTTAAACAGTTTATATTACCTGATATTTGAGTTGGTATAGGGTCGAACAACCGATCATCAGCATTGATTTGGGTCAGTATTGAATTATAATATTCGTAAGCGTTCTCTGTTATTGAGTAAGCTGAAACTGTAACTCCCCAGCCGCGGGGATAAATAAGGGTGTTTGTATCACTCTCGTCCCGAAAGCTAAATATATAAGGGAGGAATCCCAGATAGTGTTTTTTTATAACATTTTCTGTGCTGCTGACAAAAGTAGACTTTACATTAATATCTTCATTCAGTTTTGCCGGCCACCACAAGAATGTCGGCACCAGGGATACATCTGGGGTGCCCCCGTTATATATCCTGTAATAATGCCTTTGCACAACAAACTTGCCATTAAAGCGGAAAAACCTCTTATTTGAGGAATCTCCTGTCATGTCAGTATAAACAAATAATCCGATTGATTTGTCAATTGTTAGTTTACCATCAATATCCGTATTTGATATTTCTTTAGTTCCCGGTTCAGCATATATGGTGTCAATCTCATTTACAGGAGGCATTGCAGCTGGATCAGATTCATATATATCCCCTTCTTCCAGTTCTATATGCAGAGTGTAAATTCTTCCGGGGACCCCCTTTATTATACCCTGGGTGCTTAAGTAACGGCCGCCGCTATACTCGGTTAATATTTCACTATTTAAAAAATTATCTGAGATAGATACTATCGCTTTTTTAACCGGTTCATAATTGCTTTCGTTGTATGCGGATGCCAGGCTCAGAAGCACTGAATATGGGCCGGGACCATTATCAATGTATCCTTCGATCACAAGTATTTCTTTCTGATCATCAAGATCTTCCGGGTAATATGCCTCATGGCAGGAAGCAAAGAATATGACAACTAATAATATTAATATTCTGAAAGTCAATGCCATATATTTATAATTTAAAAAATAAAATTATATGTAATTGTTGGTAATGGTTTACCAATAATATACAATTTAAAAAGACTATATTTTTTAAAGTCATTTTTATAGTTTGGTGTTTCTTTTGCGTAAAAGACAGAATACGCATTTTTTCTGGCATAGACATTTAACAGTGAAAATGTCCAGCTGCCTTTCCATTTTTTCTTCAGCCTCAGACTTTCGTCCACACTTAACGAGAGGTCGAGTCTGTGATATGACGGAAGCCTGTATTTATTTCTTTCTGAATAATATATCAGTTCGTGGCCCCCGATATAATATTTATATTCAGGAAGAGTAACAGCTCTGCCTGAGAAGTATGTAAAATTACCCATTATACGCCATCTACGGTTTATATGATAATTAGCAAGTATTGTTAAGGCATGAGGTTTATCATAGGATGAGGGGAAATATTCGTTATTGTTGATAATTTCATCCAGGTATAAGCCAGACGTTTTTTTAAATGTTCTTGAATAAGTGTAACTTATCCATCCATCCACCTTCCCCGATTTCTTTTTCAGGAAAAATTCAACACCATAGTTTCTGCCGCTGGCATTTATAAGTTCTGTTTCAAGATTTTGTCTCATTTCAATGTCTGCATCGTTTTTATATTCTACCATATTTGCAAGCTTTTTATAATATGCTTCAATTGATGTTTCAATACTGTTGTCAAGGAAGTTACGGAAATAACCAAGGGCAAATTGATTTACTATTATAGGTTTGAGGTATGGACCAGATAATTGCCATACATCCTCGGGAGTAGGTATTGAAGTATACGACACAAGCGAGATATACTGGCTGTTTCTGTTATAACTAAATTTCACAGAGTTGCTTTTATTTAATTGCAGCTTAATTGACAGGCGTGGTTCTATATTATGATATTGCTGTATTATCTCCCCTTTTTCATAATACAGGGAATCGATAATTGAGATTTCTTTAATAGGTGCTCCCTGCGAGTATTCAGGGATGTCCAGCGGTCATGTGAAAAAATAACATGAAT
>CAZFHF010000089.1:0-9691 GCA_964518655.1 uncultured Bacteroidales bacterium
TGTCCTTGGCAACTTGTCTTCCAACAGTATTATTATGTAAATCCATAGTCTTTTCATTATCAGGCTGTTCCGGCCTATCTTCTTCATGTGCATCGCCTAAAACCTTTGCTGTTTTTTCCCCGGCAGTTTGCGTATTAAGTGCATTAAAAAGGGAATGCCTTAGTGCGTCAGCCTCTCCATTATGTATTCCAGGCAAACCTGAACTTGCAGCATAATTTCTAGCTGTTTCTCGATTTCCAGATAAATGAATTTTTGCAATGCCTCCTACATGCTCAAATGCAGCGTTAATTTCAGATTTTCTCATCCCTTGTGCCTGCATCTTTTCAACTGCTTTACCAGTTACGTATATCATTAATCGAATACCGTCACCTGGCCCTTCTCCATTCACATCGATATATCTAATAGGATTATTTGCAGCATAACAATACGGAGTTTGAAATAAGTATTTCTCCGAGAGTGGGTCAACGCTATGGAACCGCCCGAGCTGCGGGTCATACATCCGTGCGCCGTAATCATACCAGTTTACGCCAAAAAAACATATCCAATTTTAATTCTCATACTCCTGGAACAACAGATTTTTTCAAAGAACTTACTTTCAGTTAAAAATATAAATTATTTTTCTTTGTCTGTTTCTGATTCTTTCAACTGTTGAGCTAATCTAAAACCTACTCTTGGCCTATTTTCTTTTTCTTTTCGTTTTAAAGCAATTAATAACAAATTTATTTGATTAACGTGTTGGACTAATTGAACTTTCTGACCTTTTGTATCTGTCCCATAAAAACATATTAATCGAGGATTATAATACCCGATATCTTCCACTTGGATAGTAATTGTTTCTCCAAAGTTTACTAATTTTGCTCCAACTTCTTTATCTTCTTCAAGATCTTTTTCAAATTCAATTATATATTTTGCCAACCTTTCGTGGTAAGCTTCTGCTCTGAAGGCTTCATCTTTATCTGGTAAATTAATCAGGTTTGGAGTAATCACCCTATTCATAGCAGAGGCCGCTGCACTAATATTTGGTAATTTGGATTTAGTTATGCCTAAACTTTTTGATAAATCCTTTATGTTAGCCATGGTATTAAATTTTCTGTAAAATTACAACATTAATTGCCTATATATGAGTATAGTTAATAATTATTAATAAAAGTTGATAAATAATAAAAGATAATATTCCGTTCGCAACATTCCACCATCCCTGCAAGCATCCCCCTGTTGCTCTCTCCCCACGCCATGCCTTCTGCATCTATTTTTGTCATGGTTTTTATGGCCAGCTCTTCAACAGCACATTGCCTTTTTATTTTTAATTGAGGTTTTTATTTGATACGGCAAAAATAAAAAGTCAAAGAGCTGTGCCATCACAACGATACAAAAACACAAGCCAAAAATAAATGCCCAAAGCTATATTTACATAATGCAAGTTATATGAGCAGCCTATTTTCAGTGGTATGAATGTGTTTTCGGCTGTCCTATAACTGGCATTATGCACTGCTGGCTCCGTCAAATAGCCGCACTTCCTACTCGCCCCCAGAAGAAGCATTCCGGTATAAAATCAACCATCAAAAAACGCAGCAAAGTTATGCACGCTCCCACGGGCCAGGCTAAATTAAAAAAGCAAGGGTAATACAGAGTTCCGCTGCGCTACACCCTTGCTTTTTTTCCACGCTTGCATAATAGAAAGCTTTCTTTTTTCCGGTTTTTTCTTTTGAGATAATAATTATTAAAACAGGAACAACCTTAAACACCTGTTAAGCAACCCATCAAGCCGTGGATCGGGAAGTGTCAAGGTTTTTGCGGTATTTTTTGATTACCCACAAGTTTATTGGTATCAAAGGTGTTCGTGAGGGCTTCGCCGTTCAATTAAAAAGAAAAACACATTTTCAAAAAATACTGCAAAACCCGTAGGGCTTGACCTTGACTGTGCGTTGGCGTGGCTTACCTTTGCTTAAAAGGTTTTAAGGTTATCTGGCTTCATATATGTGAGCGTTGGAACAGGGGCAATTTAACATAATAACCCTTATAACTGACAGCTTTGGTCTGGACAGGGCTCTGAGCGGCTGTTTTATAAGGTTTATTATGTTACTTTGTCTTCGGGCATCCATATTTTTGGCATGTCTTTTTGTTTTGCGGGGATCATTAGCCTTACACAAAAAGCATGACCCCGTAGGGGCAAGCCCACGGGGCGCAGCAAAAAATATGGTGCAGAAGGGTAGGGTATTGGGTAGGCAGTGGGATTATTGTTTTAAATGGTATTGTACCCCCCTCTTTTCCCCGGTTTTTATAATAAGCCCTTCCTTTACTAAAAAAGCAAGGTCTTTCTTTAATGTATTCCTTGATTGCCCTGGCAATGCCTTTTCTATGCCACTTACCTTTACTGTTTTATTTTCTTTGATATATGCCATTATTTGCTGCTGCCTGCTGTTCAATACCAGTTTTAGCTTATGGTAGGTTTTATATTTGGCATCAAGCCTTTGTGTCAGTGTTATCAGGCAATCAAGAAAGAATAATATCCATGCATCTATCCTTTCGTTTTCCTTATACCGGTTTTTTTGCCCTTCCATTAATACCCTGTAATAAGCTTCTTTCTTAGTTTCAATAATGTTTTCAAAAGATACATACTGGACAAATCTATATTCTTGCTGCATTAATAACATAGTGGTTAATAGCCTTGATAGCCTCCCGTTTCCATCCTGATAGGGGTGTATTGATAAAAATTCATAAACGAAAGTAGCTACCATCATTAAGGGGTGCATGTCTTTGGTTTCTATTCTTTCCCCCGCCCAGCCTATTAGTTCCTGCATCTCTTTTGGGGTAAGGTGCGGTTCCGTGGTCCTGAAAATAATCCTTTGCGTGCCATCCGGGTAATTGGCTACTACCTGGTTTGGCAGGTTCTTATATTTCCCTTTATGTGCCTTGTCTTTATGGCTATATTTTAACAAAATGCTATGTAACTGGTGAATATACTTTTCAGATATATCTATCTCTTTATAATTTTCCAATATTAATTCCAAAGCTTCATAATAGCCTGCCACTTCCTGTTCATCCCTGGATTGCAGCCTGGTTATTTTTACCGATTTTAAAAGCTTTCCCACTTCTTCATCAGTAAGTGTGGCCCCTTCAATCCGCGTTGAAGAACCTATACTTTCAATGGTTGCTATTTTCCGAAGTTCTTTTAAATACCTGCTTTGTTGATTCTCTATTGCCTTCCAGTTACCTTTAAAAGAATCGATAATACTTAATTTTTGTGTAATCTGTCGGTAAACGGAACCTTCAAATTCCAGTTTCTGATTTAGTTTTTTAGGTATATCCATAATGTATCCATATTTATCCAAAAATAATAATTATATTTTAATCATTTATTTAATGGGTGGTATTTTTCCAGTTTACTTTGCAATTTATCCAGGTTGTTCAGCTGGTACCTTTCAGTGCTGCTTACATATTTATGCCCTGCCATGTATTGAACCTGCCGTAAATTGTAGTTTTTCAGCCAATAAGTTATCACGCTTGCACGGATTTGTTTAGGATATAAGATCTCAGGTCTTGTTTTTTGTATGGCTTTAAACATATGCAATAAACTATTTTTTATGTTCTCGCTCCCGTTAATGCTTATAAATAGTTGGCTTTCTAATCTTGTTTTATTGATTTTATAAGGTTTTCGAGCTGGCTTTGGTTTGTTTATCCCGCTTAATATTTCCGGCCTTATTTCGCTTAAATACTCATGTAAATCCAGTATCTGGAAGGGTTTTAGTTCAAGTGTCCTTCCTTTTCTTTTCCGGCCTCCGGGGATGTATATTTTACCTTCTTTTAATTTCAGGTGATTTGGTTCAAGCTGTTTCAGTTCCTCGGTGGTTACTCCCTGATAAACCAGTAAGCCTAAGATTATTTTGTTTCTCTTATCCCTGTTGGTTTTTGTTTGGTAGTTGCTGTAAAATTCCTCAAGTTCCTGGTAGCCTATTAGGTTGGATGGAAGTTTTTGTTTTACACCTTTTAAATTAAGGTTTAAAGCCGGATTAATAATATTTGGAGATTTCCTTTTTAAAAAGTCATAGTAATTGCGGATGCTGCTTAATTTCCGGTTAATGTGTTTTTTGCTCCTGCCTTCCAGCTTGCAGTAATCTATGAAGTTTAATAAATCGTTGTACTTGGTTTCGTTGGGTTGTAAGTGTTCACCCTCCAGCCACTTTAAAAAATAGCCTGTATAGTTCATCTTTTGCCTGATAGTGTCTTTACCGTTGCCGAGTTTTTGCAGGTAGGTTTCAAAGCCTTTTAGCTTATTTTGTACCTCTTTGTTAAAATAGTATTCCTGTATTTTATTCATTAGCCAAATGCGTGTAGATTTGGGTTGATTCTAAACTGGCATGCCCTAAAAACTGGCTGACTTCTTCCAGTGTCATTCCGCTTTGCAGTAAATGAGTGGCTATCGAGTGGCGCAAAGTATGTAAGCCTGTTTCTTTTTCTATTTTCGCCTTGTTTAACAAGTGGTGCAGCCTGTTTATTAGACTGTTGCCATGCACCCTCTTTACCCGCATACTTAAAAACAATGCTACTTCTTTGGTATTCTTAAAGCTTAATATCCTTTCCCTGGCATAATAAATGTAATTCTCTAAATCTTCCTTTACAGCTTCTGTCATGGGTACATAGCGTTCTTTATAGTTCTTGCCTTTTCTTACATAAACACGTTTTTCTTTTAACAGGATATCAGATACATTCAGGTTTATTCCCTCACTTCTTCTCAGGCCACAGCCATAATAAATGCTTAAGGTTGCCCTGTCCCGGATTCCTAAAATATCATTATCACAGGCTTCGTAAAGTGCTTTTACTTCGCCTTTGGTAAGTATGGTTTTGGTTTCCGTTGCAATGGCTTGTAGTTGTAAATCGATTTCCAAAGTTGCTTTTCCGGTTACCTGAAGGTATTTGCTGAACCGTTTTAATGCGTTGATATTGCTTATAATGTAGTTGTTTGACAAGCTACCGGATTTGGTTTTGTTCTTTCTGTTCTGTAAATAATCGTGATAGGTTTTGACTACCTGTTTGTTGATTTGGCTTAGTTCCTTTATTGGTGTTATGTTGAGCCAAGCAAAAAAATCCCTTACATAATTTGTTGATGCATAAACCGTACTTTCTGCATAGCCTATGGTATTGAGCCATTTTTCAAAACCGGTTTGCAATACGTTGTTTATTTCCATTACGATGATTTTTATGGCCCCTGCCTTGCATTTTGGCGGGCTACTGGGATACTGCACTTAACTCCTTGATTTCATTTGATTTAAGTATCCCATTTTTGTTTTGGGATACTGTTGGGATACGGGATACTGTCCTTTTAATATTTTCTAAGGCTTCATCCAGTGCAGTTTTTACATGTTGTTGTAGTTTTCGGTATTCGCCGGGTTTTATGATTTGGTATTCAAAGCCCTGGCGGTACTTGTTGCCCCCTGTTATTTTTATGTAGTTGTTACGTAGCAGTTCTAAAATATAGCGGTTGCAACTGCTTGATGCCATACGGAAGGTTTCCCTGATTTCTTTTCCGTAAAAGGTTTCTTTGTTACCCGATTGCAGCCAGTTTTTAAGCCTTTCAAAAAACTCCCTCACTGCCCTTGGCAGTTCGTCTGCTTTAGCCAGTAAAACATCTTTTAACAGCCTGTTTGCCCATTCTATGTCTTCCAGTGTGGTTTCAATGTACCTTTCCCCGGTTATTTTATCTGTTTTTACTTCCCTTTGGTACTGGTGGTAAAAGGTGATGGTTTCTATTACTGCAAGGTAATGGGCATTTGTCCGCAGTGGCTTAAAAACATATTCCGGCAGCCTTAAGTATTCTGCATAAGGGTTCCTTACTTTTATCGGCTTTAATACCGTTTGCATATCCTTAAAAAACTCTGTTAACTGGCTTTCTTCTTTAGTGTTTATTTTTCCAGCTGATAATTTCCTTTGGTATTCCATGATTTGCTCTTTATGGTTTTGGGTATTGTCAAGGTAAATAAGCAAAGAACGGTTGGCATTGTCTTCGTATAGCCTTTCCCGTGTTGTTGTCCCTGCCAGGCAGATCGGCCCTTCAACATGCAATGTGATTGTTTTTAGGTTGCCTTTGCTGTCTTTAATAGGGATCGTCTTTGATATCTTTCGCTTGGTTTGAAGTTCCCGTAAAGGGTATAAAACATCCTGCGCCCCGTCCATATCCTCTATTAGTACAAGTTTGTTTTTGAGTTCCTTCCTGTCAAAGTAGTAAAAAGCATTTTCAGATAGAATGGTTATTTCAAGTTTATCCTGCTGTGGTATCAGTTCTGATATTTTTTCCTGAAGGTAGGTTTTGCCTGTTCCCGATGCACCCAGGCTGATGATATGCAAAGGCTGTTCACGAAGCCTTGATGTAAAGGCCAGGTACATTAAAAGCCGGTTGGTTTCTTCCCCGATTACGCCTGTTTTGCCTATGTCTTCATTGGTTCTTTCCATTAATTTTGGGGCAGTTAGGTAGTTTACTGCTCTATTGTACCGCTGTTCAGTAAGTTGCCTTTGTTTGGGTTTCTGCTCCTTCATGCTCTCGATTTTGCTTAACCTGTACCCTTCTATTTGTTCGGTAAGTTCTGCAATGGCATGTCTTATTACATTGATTCCGGTTTCTAGTTGTTCACTGGTTTTGTTGATGAACTTCTCTAAATAATCGGAGTGGTAAAGGTCTATCGTGTGCCGGATTGAGTGCAGTGGATCCTTTGTGTCGGTTCTGCTGACTTTTAAAGTTATACGCAGCCTGTCAAGCTGCTGTAAGTTAATGCCGCCTAAGATGATTATTTGCAGTTCTTCAGTGGTGTAAGTAATAAACTCCGGATTTTTAGTGTTGAGCCGGCCTGCCTGTGCACCGACAGGCTTAGGCTCTGGCACTCCCCCGGACAACTCCCCAGTTCCGGGCATTTTTTCAGTTAAAAGAAAAAGTTCTTTTCTATTTTCCAGTAAGTGGGTAATTATTTCCGGTTCATGGCCTTGTAACAGGCTGTTTATATCTTCGTCCTTTGGGGTTTCTACAGTGGTTAGTTTTATTCGTGCTTGTCCCGGCTCTGCCGGTAGTAACAGCTTGCTAAGTTCTTCCCTGTATTTGTTTATTGCCTGTTCCGCTGCCTGGTCCCCATCAAAGAAGAAGATTATTTCTTTTAATTGGTTTAGTCCTTTAATGGCTTGTTTGTGTTCTTCTGTTAAACCATTTGTTCCGTAGCAGCTTAAGATTTCATATTCGGCAGTAATCTCTGGTATCTGCAAAAGTGTTGCAGCGTCTATAATGGCTTCGGTTAATATTAGTTTGGTAGTTTTTGGTTTTGGGTATCCCGGGTAAAGCCCTGCTCTGTCCTTTAAATAGTAGTGTTTTGAGTTATTATTGTCGATTATCGACCTTCCGTAAATACTTACGATTTGGTTTTGTTTGTCCTTTAATGGAAAGATGATACAGTCTTTTGCAAATGGGGTGTATGTATCTCCTTTTGCTTTTGGTATACTTCCATTGTATGGGATTAAAAGACCTGCACTGATACAGGCTTTTAAATCTGTTTCTTTTAGCTTGCCCCGGTGGTGGAACTGGCCGGAGTTGTAACCGATTTCCAATAGTACATGGTTTAGGTTCCGGCTTTTCAGGTATTCTTTAGGTTTTACGCTTATCGCGTGGTTCAGCCCGTTGCGGAAGCTCTTAAAAATTCGGGCTAATATTTCTTTATGGTTCTCTTTGGGTTTCTTTATTTGAACTGCCGGGTCATCTACTGGCTGCATCTCTCCGCATAATTCAGCAGCTTTTAAAATGCCTTGATGTTTACTGCCTTCTTTTAGCGTGCAGAACTCTATTGTATCGCCATTCTTGCCGCAGCCAAAACAGTTGAATGTATTTGTTTCCGGGTAAATCTTCATGCTTGCGTTTTTATCTTCATGAAAAGGGCATCTAAGCATGTTATTCCGGTTAGCATTTAGTCCGTAATGGGTTAAAACGGTGTGGATGGATAGCCTTTTTTTTATCTCGGGGAGTTGCATTGTTAACAAATATTTTTGTTCATATCTGCACAAACTTATCACATCTGTAACTTTTTGCAATACATCAACTGAATAAGTTATTCACAATCGCTTTAGTTTTATTCTATGAAATGTGCATTTTTAGTACTTTTACACTGTTAATAACTTTAAATGCAATATACAATGTCTTTAGCCGATAGATTAAAAAATGCACGTAAGGACAAGAACCTATCCCAACAGGAACTTGCAAAGATCTCCGATGTTCATTACAGTAATATAGGAAGGTATGAAAGAGGCGATGCAAAACCATCTGCTGAAGTGCTTAACAGGATTGCTCAGGCTTTAGACACTTCCCCGGATTACCTGATTAACGGAACACTTCAGGATAAAGCAGAAAGCAGTATTAATGATGACGAACTATTGAACCAATTCAGGAAAGTGGAAAAACTGCCCGAAGATAAAAAACGCCTGGTAAAGGAATTCCTGGACGCTTTCCTTTTTAAAAATCAGATTAAACAACAACTTACTTTATAAAAGCAAAAAAGCCAGGACTTGTCGGGTCTTTTAAATCAATAAAATTATTAATCTTTATCAGATGGCATTTTAGGCAAAGGAGGATAACCGTTATCAATTAATACTTCAGCAATTTCTCCATTTCTATATCTAACCTTCCTTGACAGCACTCCATCTTCAGTATATTCAATCCAAATACTATCTCTTTTGCCTTCTTTGAAAAAACCTCGATCCATAATTATTCCATTTGAGAAATAAGTAATCCTTTCACCATCAAACTCTCCTTCTTTCATGTTGCAACGAAATTTAGGAAACCCATTTTGATAATTCAACTTATATGGACCTGATAACTCCCCGTTTACATAATAGTACGATTCTAATAAAATACCTTTTTGAGATATCTTCACCCAAAGACCATGCTTTAAAGAATCAATTATCATCCCCATTTCAACAGTACTATCTTGATTAATCTCCTCTTGATATAAAACGGATATCTCCTCAATGGAACTTTTTGTAGAGCAAGAATTAAAATTTAAAATACAACCTATAATTAGAAATATTGTAATTATCCTAGTCCCCATATCTTTGAACATCTCTTTCATATTTGTTTTTATAATAATTATCACCGGTCTTTTTGCTTAATTCTGTCATAGCACTTTTATATTTTGTAAGAGTACCATCACCAATTGCATCATGATCTTCCTTAACAGAGGAACTGACATCAACCATTGTATTAATTATATCCGTTGTTGTTGCACTACCATCTTTCATCTTTTTGTCAAGGGCAGTTAACTTGTCTGCATCCCTATCAGCATGTGAAAAAGCTTCATGTGCCATTGTTGCGGTAGCTTCTTTAGAGCTTAAATCTGCATCAATCTGTATTGTCTGATAAACTCCCTCTTTTGCAGTTTGTTCCATCTCAGTAGTAGATAATTCATTAGTTTTTAGGTAAGTCCCCTTTTTAAAGGTTGTATTTAATCCTTTGCGCCCTAAGTTCTCTGTACTTGAAATCTGCAACAAATCTTTTGAACGATCACCGGTATTATCCCATGTATAAGATTTTCCTCCAACTTTTAGTTCATCACCAGCTTTCATATATCTACCAACGAATTCTCTTCCTGCAGAAGTTGATAAGAGAGAATTTAATGAGTTTTTATGTTTATCAGACAAATATAATACACTTACTTCATTGCCATCT
>CAZFHF010000089.1:9701-10399 GCA_964518655.1 uncultured Bacteroidales bacterium
CATCTGGATCTATAAAAAGAATAGGATTATCCAACGCATAAATATATGGGCTATTTGGGTAGTACTTTTCAGCCTTATTATCAATCACATGCCACCTGCCGAGTTGCGGATCATACATTCTGGCCCCGTAATCGTACCATTTCAAAGAACTTATCCGGGCATACCGGGTTTTTTATATTCAATCAGTTTTTGGCCTACTTATACAATTTACTCCATTATCGAAGCTATAACTAATAATTCCATATCGTTTAGTTACTTTAAAAGATATAAAGTAATAACCATTTGGAAATTTATCCCCTAAAAAGTTATAGTTAAATGAAAAAACCGTATCTTCTAAGGTATTATTGTATTCAATTTCTTTAAGACTTACTTTATAGTTTTCAAAATAACCATCCTCTTTTATTAGCCAAGAATCATTAATATTTTTATAAAAGCTAAACAATAAAGCGCTTTTAGTAGAATTCTTATCTTTTTTATAAATGTAGGATTCATCTGTAATATGCAATATACCAATAGTATCAAGTTCCAGACCTGCAAGTAAGAAATAATAAACTTTATTATCAATCTTTATATAATTATTGCTAATCTGTAATACGAAATTAAATGGTTCTTTCTCCATCAAGCTATAAACTGCACTATCATCTTCGATGTTAAAATTATAGCTAGGAACACTAATGGAATCACATTTGCAAGAATGA
>CAZFHF010000090.1:0-10390 GCA_964518655.1 uncultured Bacteroidales bacterium
CCCACCAGTCATCCATTTCCGGATTGTCACTATCAACTGTAAAAACGATGATATTATCTTCTGCACCATTAGCAATTAAATTACCCTGCACATAGATATCTACATTGGCTGTATTAAATCCTCCGTCCCAGTCAGGATAATCATCTGTCACTTTAATTACAGTGCCGGGCTGTATAGTTAGAGTATTACCCGTTGTAATTTTAATATCACCTTTTAAAGTTATATTTCCACTCCATGTTTCATTTTCCGTTAATGCATGTCCCGGGATTTCCATTTCAGATATCTCTAAGGTAACAGGAATATCAACAGGTGAACCCTGAACTCCCTTAGTGTCAGAAGTTATGGTGATGGTGCCGGAATGACTTCCTAAACCTAAAGGTTCTGTATCAATCGTAACTGTGACATCAACATCTGTTTCTGCTACAGTACCATTTTCCGGAGTAAGTGAAATCCAGTCTTCATCAGTAGAATACGACCACTCAAAATAGTCATCACCAAGATTAGATATAGTAATTGTTTCACTTAAACTATTACCTTTAGCTACTTCCCCAAAATCTAAAGATGTTTTATCTATATCCATAACCGGTATACCTGCAACAGAGTTGTCTTTGTCCTTTTTGCATGAAAAGGTAAACGCCGTTAGCGCAACCATAATAAATAGAATTTTGTGTTTCATATCGATTTCCTTTTGATGAAGTTTATTTGGTTATTAGTATATAATTACAGCACAATTTAATTTGCGCAATATATAAAATAATTTCCTATTTGCGCCCTGAAATATGCCGGCACTGATAAGCTTCTATTATTGTATATGTTACACAACATAGTGAAATAATTGGTATATACTACTTTATTTTGTATATTTATTAGTACGCCTTAAAATTGATTATCTCTATCATCCGGCATATAACATAACATAATGCAGGTCCGGCAGTTATTTATACATTATTAACATCAATTTGAGGCTTAAGATTATCAGTCTGCCGGACTTGTTTATTAATATACAATAATCATGGATACAAATAATAATCCATTTGCTTTCAGAGAATATATGATATTTCAACAGTCGAACTTAGCATCGGAGAGGCTCTATGCCATAAGAAAAGTGCACTTTAAAAGAATAAACATGCTGGAAAAGGAATATGGCTCTTTAAATCAAATCCCCAGCAGGGAGATTATCGAATGCCATGAATTATTATATGATGAGAAAGAAGATAGATATATTCCTGACCCGGACAAAAGAGTGATTACTCCGATAAACAGGCTGGAATATCAGGGTTATTTAAACAGAGTATCATAATATAAACAGGATTATATTTGAATTTTACATTTCAACTTTTCTGAGCCTGTTTTTATTTGATAATTCGACTGATTGTATAAATACGCAGCTTTCCTGTTTTATAATTCCCGGATTTTTTCTTTGATAGCACTAATATGAGCAGGTGTTGTTCCGCAACATCCGCCGACAATGTTTGCTCCTGCTTTAACAACTGCAGGAACATACTGTGCCACCTGTCCCGGTGAATCCGGAAAAACATTTTCCCCATTAACAAGTTTAGGCAGTCCCGCGTTAGCATGAACCAATATAGGAGCATCAGGAGCTGCAGCCCTCATTTCCCTGACAATGTCAACCATCCTTTCCATGCCGTTACCACAATTTGTCCCAATAATATCAGCACCTGCATCTATGGCAGCGTTTGCTGCTTCAGCCGGAGAAACACCCATCATTGTTCTGTATTCACCTGTTACTGTTTTTTCAAATGTATATGTGGAAATGATCTCCAGTTTTGTATTTCCTTTTGCTGCTTTGATAGCTATTGTAGCTTCATCCAGTGCACTCATGGTCTCGATACATATGGCATCAGCACCTCCCTTTTCCAGAGCCACTGCCTGTTCCTTAAAACTGTCATACAGATCATCTTCCTTTACATCGCCCATAATGAGAATTTTTCCCGTAGGACCAATAGATGCAATAACCCATTTATCTGAACCTGCAGCCTGGACTGATATTCTGGCTGCCGCTTCATTGATCTCACTTACCTTTCCGGCAAGTCCGTAATGCATCAATTTGAAAGATGAACCACCAAAACTATTGGTTTCAATCATGTCAGCCCCGGCTTCAATATAACTTCTTGCTATATCAAGCACATCATCAGGATGGTCAAGACACCATTTTTCCGGGCACTCACCTGCTTTTAATCCTTTATTATAAAGAAAGGTACCCCATGCGCCGTCTGAAACAAGAATTCTGCCACCTTTTACAACATCGGAAATTCGTTTTTTACTCATATCAAATGGTTTTAACAGTATTATTTATTAAGTTTTTTGTATGCAGATTCCATCAACAGAAAAAAAGCCTGTCCTTCAACCGCCCTGCCTGGTCTGTCAAAATGTGGCGCACCGCATACATCCTGGATATATCCGTATTTATCTACTTTATTATAAACAGCATCCCTCATTTTGTATGCATATTCCAGATATCCTTTTTCAAGCCAGTCATCTTTCGTTCCTGAAAATATTGAATATGCCAGCATTTGAGAGAGGTTAGTCTCAATAAAGGTATTCCTGTCATCAACAACATTATGAAAAAGGCCGTCATCCCTGATATGCTTCAGGCATCCGTCAATAGTATCCTTTACGTAAGTTATAAGTTTATCCTTTTCAGAACTCATCTCAGGAGGAAGGTATCTTATTACACGTGTTATTCCTGAAACTGCCCAGCCGTTTCCCACGCCCCAGAAATTTTTATTTTTAAATGCCTGCTTATCATCATCCCAGATATGGGAGAAAAGTTTGTTTGAAGGATCCCATAAAGCCGCTCTTATCCCATCAATCTGTTTTATTGCCTCATTATATGCTCCTGCTGCAGCCAGGAATGGAGGGGCCATATATAATGCATCAACCCATATCTGTTTTGCATTTAATGTATGGTAAAGAATCCCTGATTTACTCTTAGGCGCCTTATCAAGAAGATACTTCAGCATCCTGTTAGCTGCATTTTTCAGGTTTTCATCACCTGTAATTTTTGCAGCATAAAGAACAGGCTCACCTGAAGCAGCAGGATCAGTTACACCGTTGTCATAATATACAACAGACAGCCTGCCATCATCAGCCTGACGTAAAACAGATTCCCTGGCCATCATTACAGCCATATCAAAATCTCCAAGTTCCAGGAAAGCCTGAGCAGCAACACCTTGTTCCCACGACGCCTTCTGCATTGAAAGCATAGCTGTCTTAACTTTATCTATTAACTCTTTATTATTATCCTGATTGTTTACTGATATTGACGAACTCTTCTCAGATATCAGCGGAGGAAATAATACCGCACTTCCAAAAACTGACGATTTAAATAAAAAACTCCTGCGTTTCATCTTTATTCAATATTAAATTCTGCTTCCAACCCTTCCTCAGCATTCCTGCCTATCCACACTTTAAATTTTCCGGGTTCGGTAACCAGTTCCATATACTGATTGTAGAATGATAGTTCATCAGTATTCAATGAGAAAGTTATTTTTTCTGTATCTCCGGGATCAAGTTTTATGCGTTTAAATCCCTTAAGTTCTTTCACTGGGCGGACCATGCTCCCTGTAAGGTCGCGTATGTATAGCTGAACAATTTCAGTTCCTGTTTTCGTCCCTGTATTTGTAATCTCTGCGGATACTTCCAGTGTTTCACCAATCGCAATAATGTTTTGTGACAGTTTGATATTATCGTATTTGAACTCAGTATAACCAAGACCGTAACCAAAAGGAAACTGGGGCCCTATTCCCAGCTCCATATAAAATGATGAATTATGCAGTGAGTGCTGCCATGCTCCAACAGGGATATCATCAATAGGTACATATTTATCTTCCAGTCCTGGACGGCCGGTGTTATTATGATTATAGTATATCGGGATCTGGCCGACAGCTTTAGGCCATGTGACAGGAAGCCTGCCACATGGATATGCTTTACCAAACAGTACATCAGTTATTGCCGGTCCGCCCATGGTACCCGGATGCCACGCCATGAGTATAGCATCCACATCGTTTATTATATTACCAATAGTTATCGGCCTCCCGGCCATTATAACAAGAACAAGAGGTTTATTCGTTTTTCTGAGTTCATGTATAAGCTCTTCCTGGACGCCCGGCAGACTTATGTCAGCTCTTGAGTGCGACTCACCGCTTAGTATGGATTCTTCTCCTGCAAAAAATATTACAACATCGCTCTGTTCTGCTGCTTTTAATGCTCCGGCAAATCCTTCCTTTGATCTTTCCCGGCTGTATGTGAGACCCGGAGAATATACAACTTTTTCTTCTCCAATGTATCGCCTGAGTGAGGGCAGGGGAGTCTGCGAATCTTCTTCCTCCCCGTCAAACACCCATGTGCCAAGCTGCTCATAGGGCGCATCAGTTAGGGGACCTATTATTGCCACCCTGCCAATATCTTTGGATAAGGGAAGTAATCCTTTATCATTTTTCAGAAGGACAAGGCTCTGCATTGCAGCTTCCTTTGCTGCTGCAAGGTTAGACTTGCCTAAAATAACATCATCTCTGCTGCGATCAGTATATGGATTCTCAAATAATCCCAGCCGGAACTTTATCCTTAGTATATTTCTGACGAATTCATCAAGCTGTGCTTCAGAAATCTTTCCTTCCTCTATTAGGATTTTCAGATTCTTTTCATATGCATCACTCATCATCTCCATATCCACTCCTGCATTTGCTGCCTTAAAAGCTGCTTCGAGGGTATCTTCACAAAAACCGTGTACTATCATTTCTGTTATTGATTCCCAGTCGCTTACAATAAATCCGTCAAAGCCCCATTCGTCACGAAGAACCTGTTTGAGCAAGAATTTATTTCCCGAGGAAGGTATTCCGTTAACCTCATTGAAAGATGTCATAAAAGTTGCTGCCCCGGCATCGCATGCTGCCTTAAACGGTTTGAGGTAAACATCCCTGAAAAGCTGTTCATATATTATGGCTGTGTTATAATCTCTGCCTCCCTCAGCAGCACCATATCCGGCGAAATGTTTGGCACAGGCTGCTATACTGGTTCTATCCGACAGGTCATCACCCTGAAATCCTTTAACATAGGCCGCGGCCATGACTGAAGCCAGATAGGGGTCCTCACCAGGACCTTCAGCAATACGTCCCCACCGGGGATCCCTGCTTATATCTATCATGGGCGCAAAAGTCCATCTTATACCATAGGTTGTTGCCTCCTCTGCGGAAATCGCAGAACTTTTTTCCACAATCTCCGGATTCCATGTAGCAGCTAAACCAAGAGGTATTGGGAAAATAGTCCTGAATCCGTGTATGACATCACGTCCTGAAATCAGTGGTATACCGCTGGGGCTCTCCTCTACAGCTATACGCTGAAGTTCATCCAAATGATCCCTGTTAATAACATTTATTACTGAGCCCACGGCTCCATGGCGAACAGCATCTTTAAGCGTGTCTGAAATCTCTCCCGGATACGTTCCCGGTGTCCCCCGTTGAGCGGTCTGCCCTATTTTTTCATCAATTGTCATTTTTGCCAGCAAACTGTCAATTTTCTTCTCCAGGATGCTGTCCTTTTCACTAATGGACTTTTTAGGATTCATACTAAATGATATGTTTAAAAGTGCTGATATTATTAATAAATTATAAAGCCGCAAAAATTTCATTTTTATTTCATGTTTTATCTTTATCAGTCCAAATGCACAAAGTAATGATTTATATTAAGGTGATAAATATATTGTATTATTATGCAAACAACCTAATCATCTATCTCAACTGTCTTATCCAAAGGCATACCTAAATTCTCATACAGGCCTTTCCTCCCTTTTTTGTCCTTATTAAGAATCTCCCTGGCGTACTGTGCAACCTTTATGCAATGTTCCCTTGGCACAACAATTACTCCGTCTCCATCTGCTACAATAACATCACCGGGCCTGACCAAAACTCCTCCTATTGACACAGGTTTGTTTACTGATTCAATTTCGTTCCTTCCCGGCCTTATTCCCCTGCCTCTTTCCATATAATCCAGATAAACGGGGATGCGCTCCTTAATAATCTCATCAGTATCCCTTATACCGCCGTTTGATATTATACCTTTTGCTCCTTTACTAATCCATGCAAGAGAATTATACGATCCTACGGATCCCACGTCACCGTCTCCCTGGACATCAAGCACAATTACTTTGCCCGGTTTAATGAATTCAACAAAGGGCTCTGATGAATAATTATTATACCAGTGTCCTTCCCATTTCTGAAATTCTTCCTTTTCCATAGGATTTTTGATGATTTTATTAGTTGGTACATATCTTGCTGTTATCGCAATTCCGCAAAACATATGTGTAAAGTCATCAATATCTTTCCACAGAGCTTCAATCCGCGCGTCCATCAAACCCACATCACGGAGCCCCACCATATCCATTCCGTCCGATACGTCTGCCACACGAAGTCCTTCATATATTTTGATTATTTCCTCATCAGGGATACTATCCTGAGCAATTGAAGCAGTCAGGATAGTATCTCCGGCATATGAGGTGCTCAGGATAGTATCCCATATCAGTATTATAGTGATAATTTTAATAATTGTCTTCATTTTTTTAAATATTTAATATTTGGTTATTTATCATCAGCATAATAGCGGCCAAGATAGTTAATAATTTTCTTTTTCAGACTCAGAGGATTTATTGCTCCCTGATGACTGAAGATTACATCTCCTCCAGGGGCAATTAACAATGTAAATGGCAAAGCACCCTGCCATTCTTCGCTGGCTGCATCCATCAGGTCATATATATTATCCCCGGTATAGATATAGTTTTTATTTGACGCCTCGTTCCTTTTAAGAAATTCATGTGCTTTTATTTTTTTTTCAGGTTTATCAGTGCTTACAGACATAAATTCAAAGTCTCTGTTTCTGTACATTCTGTCAATTGTAACAAGTTCAGGGAATTCAATTATGCAGGGGCCGCACCACGTAGCCCAGAAGTTGATCAGCCTTAATTTATCACCATTATTACTCATTAATACTTTCATGCCGGCAGTATCAATTTCGTCTAATTCAACAGGAGCTTCTGCCCAGTCTTTAAGGAGTTTCCTGTTCCATTCATCTTTCCATGCCCATTTAATTGAGCATCCGAACTTTTTCGTGACCGGAACAGGCACAGGCTGGTCTTTTATCAGGGCTTCAAGAGCATTCCTCATATCTGTCTGATCCGGGCTGGCATAAGGATTTTCAGTATCATCAATCCTTCCTCTGTATTTTAATTTTCTTTCGTTGTTAAAAATAAAAACATGGGGAGTTGCAACCGGCCCATACTTTATAGATGTTTCCTGCGTCTCACCGTCGTAAAGATAAGGAAAATCAAAGCCCTTATCCTTTGCCCTGATTTTCATAACTACAAGCTCAACTGCCATGTCAGAATATCCGAGTTCCGAAAGGTTTAAAGCTTTGGGACTGTTTGGTGAAATAGCAACAAAACCCACACCCCGATCACGATAATCATTAACAGCTTTAATAATTTTATCTTCATATGCCTGGGCCGTGGGACAATGGTTACAGGTGAATGTTACCACGAGAATTTTATATTCCCTGAAATCATTTAGAGTGTAATTTTTCCCGTCAGTACCGGGAAGATTAAAGCCAGGTGCAGGTGAATCAATCTCAAGGGGCTTAATCTTTGGCACTTGTGCAGATAATAATCCGCATAAAAAACATATCAGAACAATATTAAGATATTTCATAACTTAAAGATTAGTTGATCACATTTAATATTTAAATCATACCCTGAAAATTAACCATAATTTTTCCAAATAAAAAACATTACATATCATAATAAAATAGCTGTCAGTGAAGCATAAGCAAAATATAATATGCATAAATATTAAAGTACAAATAGTAGCATATTTTGTCCTTATATGAAATACTATAATAATATAATGTGCATTATTTTTTTTATTTTTAGGGCTTGATTTTTTAACCGGCAAAATAATTTAATTAATATGCGGTATATAGTAATTATTATGTGCGCTATAATATTATATGCAGGCGATTTATTTTCGCAAAGCAGGATCACCCATAATAACAAGGAAATATTTCTTAGTGGAATAAACTTGGCCTGGGTAGATTTTGCAAAGGACCTTAAAAATTTTGATAAGGCAACTTTTGCCAGGGCTCTTGATGAGATTTCTTCTGAGGGAGGCAATTGTGTACGGTGGTGGTTACATATAAATGGAAGATATACACCTGAATTTACTTAAGGTAAAGTAAGCGGGCCCGGGAAAAATGCCATTGAAAATCTGAGGATGGGCCTTGATATGGCAAAAGAAAGGAATATCGCACTTGTACTGTGTTTGTGGTCTTTTGATATGCTTCAGTCCGGAGCGCTGGAAAAAAATCATGAACGAAATATAAAGCTTATTAAGGAGAAAGAGTATACACAGGCGTATATCGATAATGCTTTGATCCCTATGGTAAAAGCGTTGAAAGGCCATCCTGCAATTTTATGCTGGGAGATATTTAATGAAGCAGAAGGTATGGCAGACGATATTGAATGGGGAGGGTGGACACCGGCCACTATTACATTTGTACCTGATGTACAAAGATTTATTAACATGGCTGCAGGTGCAATACACCGTACGGATCCTGATGCACTTGTCAGCAACGGGTGCTGGGATTTTAAGGTGACCTCTGATATCAAGACTATAAAGAATTTTATAAATCTTTATCGTGATGACAGATTAATAGCAGCCGGAAATGATAGTCTCGGCACGCTTGATTTCTATATGGTGCATTACTATGAGTGGGCAAAGGAAAAATCTTCACCCTTTCACCATCCTGCATCATACTGGGAGCTTGATAAACCTGTTGTCATCGGTGAATTTTCTGCTAAAGGGCCCTATAAGGGGATTGATACAAGGACTGCCTATGAATATCTGTATAAGAACGGTTATGCAGGGGCATTGTCATGGACATGGACAGGTCATGACGGACTTGGCAGTTTAAAAGATGCTGCTCCTGCGCTCCGGTATATGTTGGAAAACTATCCTGAAGATATTGTAATTGACTATAGCAATGTTAAATCAGGAAAAGACACTGACAGCGAAAAATAATATTTTCGATCTGCAAAATAATGTATCAAACCTTAAGAGAATAAGTTGAACTATAATAAAATTTATGATTATGTTTAAGAAAAGACTCAGACTTTTAAAACAGCAACACGAAGCATTAATAACCAGAAAGAATGAAAAAATAAAGGAATCGAATGGTATTTACACAAGATATAAATATCCTATTCTCACAGCCGCCCATGTTCCTTTGACCTGGAGATATGATCTGAATCCGGAAACAAATCCTGATCTATTGGAGAGGATAGGAGTTAATTCAACTTTTAATGCAGGAGCCATGAAGATGGATAACAAGTATTTGCTTGCAGTAAGGGTTGAAGGCTGGGACAGAAAATCATATTTTGCAATTGCTGAAAGTGAGAACGGTACTGATAATTTTCGTTTCCGGGAAAGGCCAATAACAATGTCTGAAACGGCTGATCCGGATATAAATGTTTATGATATGCGGCTGACAAAGCATGAAGACGGATGGATATATGGTATTTTCTGTACTGAGAGAAAGGATCCTGATGCTCCAAAGGGTGATACCAGTTCAGCCGTTGCAAAAGCCGGGATAGCAAGAACCAAAGATCTTATAAAATGGGAAAGATTACGGGACCTTGTATCAAACTCCGGCCAGCAAAGAAATGTAGTGCTGCATCCTGAGTTTGTGGACGGTAAATATGCTCTTTATACACGTCCGCAGGAAGGATTTATTAATGTAGGGTCAGGCGGAGGAATAGGACTGGCATATATCAAAAACATAGAAAATCCTGTTATTGAAACTGAGACTATCATAAGTGAAAAACAATATCATACAATATATGAATTGAAGAACGGCCTGGGGCCGGCACCTATAAAAACGAATGAAGGATGGCTTCATCTGGCACATGGTGTTAGAAACACTGCGGCAGGACTAAGATATGTGTTGTATATGTTCATGACCGACCTTGCCGATATTTCCAAAATTAAATATTTCCCGGGGGGATATTTCATGGCACCTGCCTGTGATGAAAGAGTAGGCGATGTGTCAAATGTATTATTTTCAAACGGATGGATTTGTGATTATAATGGAACAGTTTATATTTATTATGCATCTTCTGATACGAGAATGCACGTAGCCGAATCAAGTGTGAAAAATCTGGTTGACTATGTAAAAAATACACCCCCTGACAAATTCAGGACAGGTGAATCAGTTAAAGCTGTGAATAATCTGATTGATAAAAACCTTAAATATTTTAAAAATCAATAATAAGTGTTTTAAAAAATAATTGGGATCTCAAAATGGACAAAAAAGATGTAAAATTATT
>CAZFHF010000091.1:0-10256 GCA_964518655.1 uncultured Bacteroidales bacterium
TCAGAATACTGTAAAAAAGGTATCATGCTTGATTTTTGTATTGTAAACACCCATTTTCCTTCCATACCTGACTCCTTTGCAGTTTCTGCGGCAGCATTTATAACATCATCAGGTAATCCTGCAAGATCCTCACCGTT
Organism: uncultured Bacteroidales bacterium; assembly: GCA_964518655.1. Taxonomy (GTDB): domain Bacteria; phylum Bacteroidota; class Bacteroidia; order Bacteroidales; family UBA10428. The sequence goes on from CAZFHF010000091.1 coordinate 138, forward strand.
ATCAATTATTAACTGGTATTTGTTTGTTTCAGCAAGCACATTGTCACCAAATGTGAGGGATAATAATGCTAATTCCTTATTTATTTCACGCAGCGTCTTCTTATCCTGTTCACTTAAATCAGCTCCGTTTCTTGCAAAGGTCTTATATGTTTCTTCTAGTAATGTTTTTTGTTCTGTATTAAGATCGAGATTATCCCTGTCATTATAGACCGATTTAATGCGGTTAAACAGCCCTGTGTTTAGCAGGATATTATCATTGTGTGTAGAAATCAAAGGAGAAATTTCTTTTGCCAGGGCTTGCATATCATCATTTGTATTGGCTGAAAGTAAATTGTTAAATATGAGATTCACCGAATTTAACAAACTGCCGCTATAATCAAGTGCCTCAATAGTATTTTCAAAAGTCGCTTTTTCTTCATTTTTAAAAATAGCATCAATCTCTTTATCCTCTTCATTTATGGCATATTTTATTGCAGGCATAAAATGTTCAAGCTTAATCTCACTAAAAGGAGGAACTTCGAACTTAGTGTCAAACTTCTGAACCAGAGGATTGTTTTTAAGGTTGTCTTTGTCTTTTTTCATTGTATTGCAAGATGATCCCAGAATAATTGTTAAAATAATAATAAGCAGGTTTATTGATTTCATGATTTAAAGAATTATATTATTTATATTACGGTTGACAGAAAGTGCAAATATATTTTATTTTTTTAAAACAATGTTGATTGCCTGTTAATATTCAGGTTAATTAACAAATAATGAATTATTATTTTGCCAAAGTATGGTTTGTCAGTCAGCATTTAAAATAGGATTATAAAACAGCGGGTTCGTAAAATTTATCCTGTCTATTATTGATTTTTTGAAATATCAATTTAAATGATACTTTTGTTTTTGCAATGCTGTTTTGTTGAAATTCATTTACAAATAATTCAATAATGGAAGGACCGAATAAAATTCCTGAGATCAGCTGGTGCATGGTACACAATAAGAATTGTCTCAGATTCATATTTTATGAAAATTTAACAGAGAAGAATGCAAAAATAGCTGTTTCACCAAATCCTGATTAACTGTGGAACTGCATATTGTTGATATAGGAATAATTGCTTTTTACCTTTTAACCATGGTAGTTGTTGGTTCCTATATGTCAGGCAGGGCATCAGTAAATCTCAGTTCCTATTTTCTGGGCAGTAATAAGATCCCGTGGTGGGCTTTAAGTTTTTCGAATGCAGGTGGCATGTTTGATATTTCCGGCACGATGTGGCTGGTATACCTTGCATTCGTTTACGGGATGAAAAGTGTTTATATCCCCTGGCTATGGCCACTGTTCAACCAGGTATTCATGATGATTTACCTTGCTGCATGGCTGCGTCGCTCAAAGGCCATGACAGGTGCCGAGTGGATTACAACAAGATTTGATCAGGACAGGGTGGGTGGCAGGATGGCGCATCTTATTGTAGTAGTCTTTTCAATAGTTTCATTTATTGGATTTCTAAGTTACGGATTTATTGGCATAGGGAAATTTGCTAAGATATTTCTGCCATGGGACTGGTCTCCTCATGTTTATGCATTAATCATAACTATTCTTACAGCCATATATGTTGTTCAGGGAGGTATGTTTGGTGTGGTAATAACAGATATACTTCAATATATTATAATGACCGTATCCGCTGTTATTATAGGAATAATTGCCATGAACCAGGTATCGCCTGACATGCTTGCCAGAGTCACACCAAAAGGATGGGCTGATGTATGGTTCGGGTGGAAGCTGAACCTTGACTGGACAGGAATAATGGATTCGGTAAATGCAAAAATAAAGGAAGACGGCACCTCAATATTCTCTGCATTTATTATGATGGCAATTTTTAAAGGGCTGTTTGTAAGCCTGGCAGGTCCCGTAGCAACACAAAGCCTGCAACGTATACTGGCAGCTAAAAGCTCAAAGGAGGCAGCATTGATGAACGGCTTTGCTGTAGTAGTAGTATCAGTACCAAGGTATTTCATGATTGGCGGAGTAACAGTACTGGCCCTGGCATTTTTCAGTCCGGAGCTTATTAAAATGGGCAGTAGCATTGATTTTGAACTTATATTGCCTTTTGCAATAAAGAACTTTGTGCCTGTTGGATTGCTGGGCGTACTTCTTGCAGGAATGCTTTCGGCGCATATGTCTACCACATCTTCATTTATGAATGTAGCACCTGCATACATTGTTAATGATCTGTACAAGAAATACTTTAAGTTCAATGCATCAAATAAAACCTATGTACGTATGAGTTACATTGTTACTGCTACGGTAGCAGTTGCAAGCATATTATTCGGACTTGTAATTGAATCTGTTGACTCGGCAACAAAATGGATCGTAAATGCTTTGTGGGCAGGTTCTGCAGCAGCAAATGTGCTTAAGTGGCACTGGTGGCGGTTTAACGGACACGGGTATTTCTGGGGCATGCTAAGCGGATTAATTATCGCCCTGCTCATGCCCGTATTATTGCCTGATCTTAATTCACTCTATGCATATCCATATATATTAGTTATCTCTTGTGCCGGAAGTATATTAGGCACATTACTTACAGCTCCTGAAAAAGATGAAATGCTTATTAAGTTCTATACCTCGGTAAGGCCCTGGGGATTCTGGAAACCTGTGAAAGAAAAGGTAAAAGCAATGAATCCCGGATTCAGGGAAAATAAAGACCTTGGAAGGGATGCAATTAATGTATTCACCGGGATCATCTGGCAGGTAGCAATTATGGCAGTTCCCCTGGCACTGGTAATAAAAAACTGGGATACACTTATTGTACTGCTAATTATTGTGGGTATTACCTCTCTTATATTAAAAAAGAACTGGTTCAATAAACTTGAAGATGATTAATAATGTGATAACCCATATTAAGAATTCACTTTAATATGAACAGGATCACTCTTAAAAGCAGCTGGCTATTCAGACAATCTCCCGATGGCAACAGATGGCTTAAAACCCGGGTGCCGGGAAATATACACCTTGATTTATTAAATAATGAAATAATTCCTGATCCTTACTACAGGCTTAATGAGCATGACCAACAATGGATAGGAGAAGCTGACTGGGAATATAAAACCAGCTTTGATATCAGCCCTGATTACTTCAAAAATGCGCAGATTGATATTGTTTTTGAAGGTCTTGATACTTATGCTGATGTTTATGTTAATAACAGGCTTATTCTTGTAACCGACAATATGTATTGCAGATGGAGAAAGGGGATAAAAGATTATCTGAAGACAGGTAACAATGAATTGAGAATTTACTTTCATTCTGTAATAAAAGAGACTCTTCCTTTATATAATAAAAATGGATTTATATACGGGGCAAACAACTCCCAGCCTGAACCTAAACTAAGCGTATATAGCCGTAAACCCGGATACCATTATGGATGGGACTGGGGCCCGAGGTTATTAACCTGTGGCATATGGCGGCCTGTATACCTTGAAGCATGGAACAAAGTGAGATTGGGGGATGTGCGTTTTATACAAAAATCATTATCTGATAAACTTGCTCAATTACAACTTGAAGCTGAAGTAATTTCTTCGGAAGACACAAAGGTTGATTTGGTGCTTTCAGGTAAATCCAATGCTTTCAGGAAAATTAAAATAAAGTCTGAAGTGCAAAAAGGAACAAGTACTATAATTATAGGCTTTGATATCAATAATCCTCAAAAATGGTGGTGCAACGGATTAGGAGAACAGCACCTGTATGAATTGAATCTTGAATTATTTCACAATGGTACTATTACAGGTATATGGCACGAAAAAGTCGGATTACGTACAATAGAACTCGTTCATGAGAAAGATGGGTATGGAAAGAGTTTTTATTTCAGAATAAATGGTATACCTGTATTTATCAAAGGAGCTAATTGCCTGCCGGTTGATTATTTTATCCCTCGCGTAAAGAAAAAGGATTACATTAATTTTCTGAAAAATGCAGTTGATACTAATATGAATATGCTCAGGCTCTGGGGTGGAGCTATATATGAAGAAAATATATTCTATGAAATATGTGATGAGCTAGGTATCCTTGTCTGGCAGGATTTTATGTTTGCCTGTGCTATATATCCTGCAGATGAAATAATGCAGGTACGTATCTGCCAGGAGGCTGAAGATAATATTAAACGGCTGAGAAATCATGCATGCCTTGCACTTTGGTGCGGCAACAATGAGATTGATGAAGGATGGCATCAATGGGGATGGCAGGAACTATATAATTATTCAGAAGAAACATGTAAACAGATATGGAAATACTACAAAATAATCTTTCATAAGATTCTGCCGGATAAAGTAAAAAAATACGATCCCGAAAGAACGTACTGGCCATCTTCACCAAAATACGGATTTCCGGATATAAAAAGCAGGAGTGACGGCGATATGCATTACTGGGGAGTATGGTTTCTAAATCATTCCAGGGAAGGATTTAAAGAGTATCTGCCGCGTTTCATGAGTGAATACGGACTTCAATCCATGCCGGAACTGAAAACGTTTCATGAGTTTGCCCTGCATGAAGATCTAAACCTTAAATCAGATGTTATGCTAGCTCACCAGAGACAATACCCGAACCTTAAAAAAGGACAGAAACTCGGTGGTTATGATATGATGCTTAAGTATCTGGAAAACGAATTTTGCGTTCCTGATAATTTTGAATTACTGGCATATACAAGCCAGTTATTACAGGCAGAATACCTCAAATATGCTATAGAAACACACAGGCGAAACAAACCCTATTGCATGGGAACAATGTACTGGCAGTTAAATGATCTGTGGCCGGCTACATCATGGTCAACCATAGATTATTACGGAAGATGGAAAGCTGCAAATTATATGGTTAAAAAGGCGTATGAACCTGTACTGGTATCAACTGATTATCATGATGGAAAATTAATGGTATATATTGTAAATGACATGCAGACAGGGTTTAATATCCAGCTATTAATGAAATTAATGACTTTTTACGGAGATATTCTATATGAAAAGAATATGGAGGTAAAAGTTGAACCTGACAGCAGTAAGCCCGTTTTTGAAATTAACAGCGATGCTATAATCCTTGAACATAATGTTAGCGAGCTTGTATGGATTACAGCGCTTTGCAGGCAAAACAAGACAGTATCAGAAAATTTGTTTTATTTCACTAATACAAACAAGCTAAAGCTGGAAGAACCTGAAATAGACTTTACCATAAAAAAGAAAAAGAATGAATATATGATAAGAATTAACGCTAAAAAACTTGCAAAGAACATAAAAATAAACACTTCAAATACTGAAGGGAATTTATCTGATAATTATTTCGACTTACTGTCGGGAGAAGAGAAAGTTGTAATATTCAAACATGAAAAAAAATGGGATGAGAAGTTTGAATTCATTCATTACTACAACGTACAAAAAAATGCCGCTCATCATTAATCCATACAAATTATTTTCCTTCGCGTAATATTGTATTGCCAGTACTAGTAAATCCACAACCAAAATACACTATTCAGGTGGTAGTATGCAAAAGTTTAGTATATTTGTTTATAGCGTGAAAAAGTTAATACCATCATACTATAATAATTAATCATATTATAAAACCCGAAATTATGAAATTTATAATGTTAACCCTTTCAATTCTGTTTATTGCTCTGGCCAATAACTTTGCCCAGTTAAATATGATAATACAGAAAACACTCTTAATCTTTCAGAAGAAGAGGAAGATGCTGCCGTTACTGAGATCAGGAAGAAATTCATGTTAATCAATGATAATTATTTGAATAACTATCTTAATATTAACAAGGATTTATCTGAAAATTCTGCTGAGGGAGGTGAAATTAAAGCATACTATGATGATACGGTATTAAGAAAGGTTATAGCAACTTATTACGGAGAGGCAGGTAAAAAGGTCGTTGACTATTATTTCTGGGATAAATCAATATTTTTCATATTTGTTCAGGATTACAAATATAACAGCCCTGTTTATGTGACTGAAGATATGCCTGAAGCGGGAGTAGAAGCATATGATGAGAGCAAGACTAAAATTTTTGAGAACAGATATTATTTCACACAAAACAAGCTTATACGCTGGCTGGACTCCGACAAGAAAAAAGTTGACAATAGATCACCTCTTTTTAGAGAGAAACAAAAAGAACTGCTGAAAGATGTTCTTTCTATAAAAGAAATACTAATTCAATGAAACATTGATTCTGAATTTCAATTTCTTCTTTATCCTTAATAAAAAGGAGACATAGTTTTGGCCGGTTTATCTTATTTACATTATTGTTTTAAGTTTTTATATAAAAAACTTTTATTATTACTGGTAATAATATTTTTTGTTCCCTGTATATCAGTTCAATGCCAGAATAAAAAACCCGTATTTCAATCTTTACAGCAAGGTCTTTCAAGAAAGCTTGTAAAATGTATTTTAAAGGACAGCAAAGGATATATGTGGTTCGGCACAGATGACGGACTTAATAAATATAACGGCGTCAGCTTTGAAATATATGAACATGACCCGGCTGATACAAACAGCTTAAGCCATAATGGCATTAATACAATTATTGAAGACAAGCATAAAAATATATGGATAGCCACTTCTAAGGGATTGAATCTGTACAACAGGGATAAAGACAATTTTATTCACGTAAATTATAGCGGGGGGAATATAGACGAATTAAGGAATCAATATATCAGCTCACTTGCTTGTGACAATAATGATATAATATGGATTGGAACCGTAGGTAACGGAATGATTTTATATGACTTCAGGAATTACAGGTTTTATCATTATTTCTATGATGCTGAAAGCTTAAATTCAATCGGATCAAATTTTATTAACTGCATTCTTATTGATCAGGATGAAAATGTATGGATCGGTACAAAAAACGGGCTGGATTTATTTAACAAAGAAGAAAAGACTTTCATTCATTTTGCACATGATCCCACCGATCCTGAAAGCCTGAGTAATAATCTTGTAAGCTCATTACTGTTGGATTACACAGGGAATTTATGGATTGGGACACTTGGCGGAGGACTGGACAAATTATTGAATGAAAAAGGCAAATTTCTGTTTAAACACTATAAACATACAAATACCCGTGGAAGTATAAGTAATAATTATATACTTTCAATGTGTAATGACAACAAGGGAAACCTATGGATTGGCACAGAAAATGGAGGATTAAATTTCCATACCGTCAACTCAGATAAATTCACTGTATTTCTTGCTGATGAAAATAATCCTTACAGCATTAAAAGCAATTCAATATGGTCTCTTTATCAGGATAATACAGGTATATTATGGATTGGCACATACAACAAAGGATTAAACATAGTAGATGAAAAATACAGGAAATTTGAGCTCTACCAGAGAAATAATTATACAAAATACAGTTTAGGTAACAATGATGTAACAAGCTTTGCAGAAGATTCCCATGGAAATATTTGGATTGGGACTGACGGAGGCGGAATAAGTTATTTTAATACGAAAACACGCGAGTTTACCAACACAATAAAAAAAACAGAAAATAAGAAAAGCCTTTCGAATAACGCTGTTATAACAATGCTTTATGACAAAAATGAAAATTTGTGGGTAGGTACATGGACAGGTGGAATAGACCGTTTAACAAATGATGGTGTGTGGATTAAAAATTATAAAATTGAAGGCAGGCGAGGATTCGGAGATAACAATATTTTATGTCTTTATGAAGATAAACGGGGGGATATCTGGGCAGGGACAGCCGGAAGCGGATTGTTTTTATATAATCCTGCTTATGATAAATTTACCCAGGTATTAGACAGGAATGAAGAAACACAAATCATTAATACAGCCTACGTTCCATCATTATTGGAAGATGTTGATAATAATATATGGGTAAGTACATTATATGGTTTAGCAAAATTAAAAAGGTCCATAGACGGAGGATTTTCATTTTCCAGTTTTTTTCATGATCCAAATCAAAATAGCATAAGCAGTAATGTTGTGACTGTGATACTGGAAGATAGTAAAATGAACCTCTGGTTTGGTACAGACGACAGAGGACTGAACCTTTACAATAAAAATGATGATCAATTTACTTCCTTCCAGAAGAAAGACGGTTTAATTAACAATACAATTAAAGGTGTTCTTGAAGATTCAAAAGGATTTTTATGGATAAGTACAAATAAAGGATTATCAAAGTTTGATCCTTCATCGAGGGTATTTAAAAACTTTAATAAAAATGAAGGTCTTAATTCTGATGAATTCTATCTCAGATCATGCTTTAAATCAAGCTCCGGTGAACTTTTCTTTGGAGGAAATAATGGATTTAACAGCTTTTACCCTGATAGCCTTAATACAAATACTTTTATTCCACCGGTATATTTAACGGATTTTAAGTTATTTAATAAATCCGTCCCGATAGGTTCGGAAGATTCACCCCTGGAAAAATGTATAAGCGAAACAAGTGAAATAGCACTTACATACCAGCAAACTTCATTCACTATAGAGTTTGTTGCTCTTAATTATACACATTCAGGCAAAAATCAGTATGCCTGTATGCTGGAAGGTTTTGATACTGACTGGAATTATATAGGCACAAACCGTTCAGTATCTTACACTAACCTTGATCCCGGAACATACACCTTTAAAGTAAAAGGTTCAAATAATGACGGGCTATGGAACAATGTACCCACAAAACTAAAAATTACCATATCACCTCCTTATTGGAAAACTGTGTGGGCATATATAACATACATTTTTGTTTTTTTACTTATCCTGTACGTATTTATCAGATTACTGATGATCAGAGCAAAGCAATCTCATATTCTGAAGCTCGAAAGAATAAGAAGGGAGAAGGATGAGGAACTTACAAAGCTAAAAACACAGTTTTTTACCAATATCTCACATGAGCTTCGTACACCCTTAAGCCTTATATTATCCCCGTTAGAAAGCATTTTATCGGATCCTTTGCTAAACGTTGAGCTCAAGGATCAGCTATTTCATATACACCGCAATGCAGGAAAAATGAAACATCTGATAAATGAGCTGATGGACTTTAGAAAGCTGGAAAATAACCAGTTGAAACTTAAGGTTCAGAAAATAGAAATAATCAAATTCATAAAAGATGTCTCAGGTTATTTTAAAGAAACTTCAACAAATCGGAAAATTGATTTTTCAATAGAATATAAAAAGAATCCGGTTGATGGGTGGATTGACAAGGACAAGCTCGAAATGATCTTATTAAATATTCTTTCCAACGCCTTTAAGTTTGTCTCCGATAACGGAAAAATAAAGGTTATTATAAATGTCAGAAGCGCCCTTGAAAAAACTAATAATAATATACAGGATTTAGAAGTTACTGTTGTTGACAACGGCATAGGAATAACAGCTGATGAACTGCCATTTATTTTTGATCGTTTTTATCAGGCCAAATCTATGGGATATATCAGGAATTCAGGAACCGGTATCGGACTTGCTCTTGTCAAAAGCCTTGTTGAACTGCACCATGGCAAAGTAATGGCAGAAAGCATACCTGAAAAGGAAACAAAGTTTAAATTTATTATACCAATAAGCCGTTATGAATATAATAAAAATGAATTGGACGACTCTCCTGCAGATATTCAGGGAAGTCTGACCGAAAATTATAATGAAGAAGCAAATCAACAGAATGAGGATATAGACTTTACTGACAATGAAGCAAAATCCGAAATACTTATTATTGAAGATAATGATGAATTGAGAAAATACCTGGTCAAAGAGTTAAGTAAGAATTTTATTATTACTGAAGCAAAAGATGGCCAGGAGGGTATAAATTCTGCCTTTGCAATAATCCCTGATTTGATTGTGAGTGATATTCTTATGCCCTGCAAAAGTGGAATTGATTTATGTAAAGAGATTAAAAAAGATATGAGGACAAGCCATATTCCTGTAATCCTGCTAACAGCTAAAACTACCATCGAAGATCAAATCGAGGGAGTAGAGGTTGGAGCAGATGTGTACATAACAAAACCATTTAATATACGATTTCTGAATGCGCAAATAAAACAACTTATTGATTTGCGGAAAAAACTCTATTCCTTATTTAGTCATGATGTTTATTTAATGCCCGGACAAATAGCAAATAATGATATTGATAAAGCATTTCTGCAAAAAAC
>CAZFHF010000092.1:0-4623 GCA_964518655.1 uncultured Bacteroidales bacterium
GCCAATGAAAGTGCAAAACTGGAACTGAAAATTAGAAATACAGGGGATAAGAAGGCGGAAAACGTAAGAATAAATGTAAGCCAGGCTAATGACAAGATCAAGGGATTATTATTCGATACATCTGTTGATTTAGGTGATTTACAGCCATATGAAACAAAAACTGCAACAATCATAATTGCAGCTGACAGCAAGGTTCTGAAAAACACTGCCTATTTCAGGATTGATGTGCTTGAAGAGGATGGATTCAATATACCGACAATTTATCTGGATGTACCTGTTAATCCTGTAATAAGTCCGTTAACATTAAAATGGAATTCTCCGGATATAGACGATACTACTGTCTTTAAGCCTGATATTCCTGTTAAGTTAACTATTGAGTCAGGTTCTCCCTTAAAAGAAATATTGCTGTATAATAATGATGTAATTCAAATATCAGATTTTAGTCAGCAGAAAATAAGGGACACATATGTGTTAAGCCGGAACTTTAATTTATCGGAAGGCAGGAATAGTATTGAGATTAAAGTTAAGAATGAAGACAATAAGGAAGTTATCGGTACGCGCAATATATTTTATCAGAGCGAAAAGCGCCTTGCTTTGCTAATAGGTAATTCTGACTATATTCACGGAGGCACGTTAAAAAATCCGGTTAACGACGTAAGAGCTATGGCTGATGCTCTTAAAATGGTGGGATTTGAGGTGTTAAAGTATGAAAATCTCACTCAGAAAGAAATGAAAAAGGCTATTGATGATTTTGGGATGAAATTGTATGGTTATAATGTTGGCTTATTTTATTATGCCGGCCACGGTATACAGTCTGGCGGATTCAATTATCTTATTCCTATAGAATCCCAGCTGCTTGCATATGAAGATGTTGAATATGACTGCGTTAGAGCCGACAGGATACTTGGTAAAATGGAATATGCTTCCACAGATGTAAACGTATTGATTCTTGATGCATGCCGGGATAATCCCTTTGAACGTAAATGGAGTCGTTCTGCATCAGGCAAAGGACTTGCATTTATGGACGCACCCTCAGGTTCAATAATTGCCTATGCAACATCACCGGGAAAGACAGCAGCAGATGGTTCAGGAGCAAACGGCCTTTATACCGAGGTACTGCTAAAATACATACAAAAGGGTGGCCTTCAGATTGAAGAAGTGTTTAAAAATGTAAGAAAGGAAGTGGAACAGCGATCAACAGGTAATCAGACACCCTGGGAATCAACATCCTTAAAGGGATATTTCTATTTCAAGAGAAAAGTTGAATAAATTACAATAACATATTACATTCGCTATTGATATCATAAATCAGCATTTATACATTAAAGATATCATTTCATGAAACTACGCGGGAATTTGTTGCTATCGGTGATTTTTGTATTATGTCTGATATCAGCAATCTGATTTGTCAATTCATGTAAGAAAGAATCTGAAAAGGTCCTTAAAGTAAAAAATGACAATATCACGGACATTTCAATAACAACGGCAAAGGCAAATGCCACAATCCTGGATATTGGCAGTGGTATTGATCAGCACGGCCATTGCTGGTCACCTGCTACATCAACACCAACAATAAATGATGATAAAACTTCGCTTGGCTCAAGAGACCCAACAGGTTCTTTCACAAGCAGCCTTCTTGGCTTGTCTCCCGGAACAAGTTATGTTGTAAGGGCATATGCTACCAATGATGCAGGGACAGTATACAGTGATACTATGAAATTACTTACCTTGCAGGTTACGGAATTGCCGGAAATAGAAACTGTAGCTATAACTTCCATAACAAGCTACTCAGCAAAAAGCGGAGGTGATATTACTTCTGACGGAGGGGCTCCGATAACAGCAAAAGGAGTATGCTGGAATACTTCCGGGAATCCTGCGACTTTCGATAATATTACTAATGACGGTACAGGTTCTGCTTCATTTATTAGCTCAATTACCGGACTGGCTGCAAATACAACATACTATGCCAGGGCTTATGCAATAAACAGCGAAGGCACAGCATACGGAAACCAGCCAGCCTTTACTGCACTTGAGATTATTAATGTGCCAACAGTAACAACAAGCTCAGTAAGTGATATTACAGCAGCAACAGCGTTAAGCGGGGGCAATGTAACTTCTGACGGCGGAGCTTCAGTAACTGCAAAGGGCGTTTGCTGGAGCACTGTACCGGAGCCTGCAATCCTTGATGATCATACAACAGATGGCATAGGTACCGGAATATTTACCAGCAATATTACCGGCCTTGAAGATAATACAACCTATTATGTAAAAGCCTATGCTACAAACAGTGCAGGTACCGGATATGATGAACAGCTTGATTTTACAACAGTTTTTGCGCCCTGTGATGGTTTAACATCAATTACCTATGGAGGGAAGATTTATAACACGGTAATCATTGGCAGTCAGTGCTGGCTGGCAGAGAACCTGAATATAGGAGAAAGAATTGACGGGATAAATGAATCTTATGACAATAGTAATATAGAAAAATATTGTTACGATGATCTTGAAAGCAATTGTGATGAATTTGGAGGGTATTACCAATGGAATGAAGCAATGAATTATCAGACGGTTGAAGGTACGCAGGGAATATGTCCTTCAGGCTGGCATATACCGGCTGACGGGGAATGGCAGGAAATGGAACTTTACCTTGGCATGCGCGAAAGTGCGTTGGATAGTATAGGATGGAGAGGAACTGACCAGGGAACACAGCTTAAGGAAGGAGGAAGCACAGGATTTAATGCTTTACTAGGGGGTGGCCGTTACTATGTTGATGGTTCATTTATTTATCTGGATGTGCATGGTTATTTCTGGAGCTCAACAGTGTATAATGCCGATTCGGCAAATTATCGCCTGATAACAAATAATTTCGGTTATATTTACAGAGACCATAACGATAAACCGAACGGCCTTTCAGTGCGCTGTATTAAAGATTGAAAACTTCTTGCTATCCTGAAAAATAATTACTAATCTTAGGTTTTTAAATCGTATTTGAAAACTAACTTTAGATAATAACAAAAGATGCTGCGAAAAGTGCGAATAGTTATATATTTCATTGTTATAGCTTCGGTCTTTGCATTAATCTTCCCTTCTTCATGCAAGAAAGAAGAGGAGAAAATAATGAAAGTTAGAATTGATAGTGTTTCTTCATTTTCAATTAATACGGCCAAAGCATATGCTACAATAATAGATATTGGGCAGGGTGTCAGTCAGCATGGCCATTGCTGGTCTACTGAAGATAATCCTGACATAGATGACAGTAAAACCGAAAAAGGAGTAAAAAATATTACAGGATCATACATAAGCAACATAACAGGACTCTTACCAAACACAGAATATTTTGTAAAGGCATATATTCAAAATTCAGGTGCAACAGTTTATGGGACAGAAATAAAATCATTCACAACATTATCGGCAGGCTTGCCTGAAGTAACCACCGGCACTGTTTCTAGTATTACATCCTCAGGTGCAACTGTCACTGGTACGCTGGATGATCCCGGTGCAGGTGTATCATCGGTATCACAGCATGGCCATTGCTGGTCAAGTGAAACAACCACACCTACTATTGATGTTAATAGTATTACATCACTAGGCACTAAAGATAATACAGGTTCTTTTCAAAGTGTCATTGTTGGCCTCACGCAGGGAACTCTTTACTATGTGCGGGCATATGCTACAAATTCTTCGGGCACGGCATACGGTGATACTGTGAGCTTTACTACGGTGCAGGTAAATACAGCACCATCAGTTACTACGGCAGCTGTTACCTCAATAACCACAACAACAGCAGTCTGCGGTGGTGACGTTACATCCGCAGGAGGATCAACAGTAACAAGCAGGGGAGTATGCTGGAATACTACCGGTACTCCGACTGTGTTCGATAACATCACTTCAGACGGAACAGGCACAGGATCCTATACCAGCAATATTTCAGGGCTTAGTCCGAATACCACCTACTATATCAGGGCATACGCAACTAACAGCAATGGTACAGGATATGGATCGCAGGAAACTTTCACTACATCCCAGGGCAGTGGTGTACCAACTGTTACTACAGCAACTGTTAGTTCGATAACTACAATATCGGCAGTATGCGGCGGTGACGTTATTTTAGAGGGAGGGTCTGCAGTAACGGCCAGGGGAGTATGCTTTAACACGACGGGTACTCCAACAATATATGATAACCTGACATCTGACGGATCAGGGACAGGTTCATTTGTAAGCAATATTACAGGGCTCGCAGCGAATACAACATATTATATCAGGGCTTATGCGACCAATGGTGTTGGCACAGGCTACGGCGCTGAGGAGGATTTTACCACTGCCGATCTAGCATCACCGCCGACTGTATTGACAACATCCATTGCTGAGCTTTTTATGGACGGAGCTACAGTAACCGGTAATGTTACTTCCGACGGAGGAGCGGAAGTCACTGAAAGAGGTGTATGCTGGAATGAAACAGGAGATCCTACTGTTTCTGACAATGTTGTAACAGGAGGTTCAGGTACAGGATTGTTCTCATGTGCTATTACCGGACTGGATCCAAGTACGACATATAGTGTCAAAGCGTATGCCAAGAATACTGTTGGTACCAGCTACGGTTCACAGATGAATTTTCTTACCTTG
>CAZFHF010000092.1:4633-10186 GCA_964518655.1 uncultured Bacteroidales bacterium
GTCGGATGATCCCAATGCTGACTGGGAACCCGGAGATGACTGGATTGATACACGCGATGATCAGGTTTATGGTACCAAGCAGTTTGGCGACCAGGTATGGATGACAGACAACCTGAACTACGGAACAAGAATTGATGGAGCATATAATTCAGAAAAAAACGGCTATACGGAGAAATACTGCTATGATGATAATGAATTTAATTGTGATTTCTACGGAGGTCTTTACCAGTGGGACGAAATAATGAACTATACGACTGTTGAAAGCGCACAGGGAATATGTCCTTCAGGATGGCATATCCCCTCGGATTTTGAATGGAAAGTACTTGAAATGACATTTGGCATGAGCCATTATGCAGCAGACAGTATTAACACATGGAGAGGTACATATGAAGCTTTTTACCTCCTGGAAGAAGGATTTCTGCTAACATTTCCCGGCAGATGCTATTACGTTGACGGCGCCTTTCATTATATTGACTGGTTTGCATACTTCTGGAGCTCAACACAGGTTAATGCTACTGAAGCTTATAACCGTGTAATGGGTGGCGGAACAACAAAGATCTGGCGTGGCAATTTTTATAAATATGATGGTTACTCTGTACGCTGCGTCAAGGATTGATAATTACTGATCAAAAATTATTATACGTATTATTGTATTTTGTCAGAAACAGGTTCAATTGTTGAGTAAAATCTTTGAAATACTGTTTTATGAATAAATCACATAAATTACTGCCAATATTAAAACTTCCGGCTTCAGGGTTGTTATTTATAATTGCTTTTTTCGTCTTTCAATGTAAGAAGGAAGATGAGAAAATAATGAAGGTCAGGAATGAAGATGTTTCAGAAATATCAAATAATACTGCTAAAGCAAATGCAACAATTATTGACATCGGTGAAGGCATCGACCAGCATGGACATTGCTGGTCAACCAGTGTTGAACCTACCGTTAATTCAAATGAGAACCTTACTGAAAATGGCGCAGCAAATGCTGTCGGATCATACAGCAGTATATTAACAGGCCTTTCTCCAGGCACGAAATACTATGTAAGGGCTTATCTCAGGAACGGGGAGACAGTGGTTTACGGAGGTGATCCCAAAATATTTACTACATTGTCAATAGGTCTGCCGGTTGTTAACACAGGAGCAGTTTCAGATATAACAACATCAGGTGCCAAAGTCGCAGGTAATCTGAGCAGCCTTGGTTCAGGTGTAACGGAATTGACACAGCATGGACACTGCTGGTCCGGCGAAACAACAACACCAATAATAGATGATAATGAAAACAAAACATCCCTTGGTATTAGGGATGCAACAGGTGAATTTGAAAGTGTACTTGTCGGACTTTCAGCAGGCACTCTTTATTATGTCAGGGCATATGCAACAAATGATGCAGGCACAGCCTACGGAGATGCTGTATATTTCACCACAGAGCAGTCCAGCAGTATTCCATCAGTAATTACAGCAGCTGTAAGTTCTGTGACGGCAACTTCAGCAATCTGCGGGGGTAGTATTGCTTCTGACGGGGGTTCACCAATAACAGCCAAAGGAGTTTGCTGGGACACGGATCTAAATCCTGCAACATCTGATAGTCATACTAACAATGGAACAGGTACAGCTTCATTTGCAAGTGAGATTACCGGCCTGATAGAAAATACAACTTATTATGTGAGAGCTTATGCAACAAATAGTGTTGGCACGGCTTACGGAGATCATGTTAGTTTCACCGCCTCGGATGAGATAAGCATCCCAACGGTTACAACAACTGCTGCAATTGATGTTACTGCGACTACAGCTGTAAGTGGCGGTAATGTTACCTTTGACGGAGGGGCAGATGTTACAGCCAGGGGGGTATGCTGGAATACAGCAGGGTCTCCAACAACAGCGGATAACCATACGACAGACGGAATAGGTACGGGAGTATTTACCAGCAATATAACCGGACTTGCTTCCATTACATTATATTACGTTAAAGCCTATGCAACAAACTCCGAAGGTACTGCATACGGAGACCAGGTAAGTTTTACAACGCTGGAAGAGACAGATTTGCCAATAGTTGCTACCGCTTCTGTCACTGAAATAACAACGACTACAGCTATAAGTGGCGGTAATGTCACCTTTGACGGAGGGGCAGATGTTACAGCCAGAGGAGTATGCTGGAATACTACAGGATCTCCAAAAGTGTCGGATGACCATACAGTAGATGGAGCAGGGACAGGAGTATTCACAAGTAATATCACAGGACTTGATGATAACACTGAATACTATGTGAAAGCATATGCCACAAACAGTGCAGGCACAGCTTACGGAGAACAGCTTATCTTTTCAACCCTGTATGATCCGTGTACAGGAATAACTTCCTTTGTCTATGAAGGACTCGAATACTCAACAATTGCAATAGGTAATCAATGCTGGATGGCCGAAAATATTAATGTTGGCTCCAGAATAAATGTTAGTCAGGATCAGCTTAATAACGCAAGCGTTGAGAAATATTGTTATGATGATATTGAGTCCAATTGCGACATTTACGGAGGAATTTACCAGTGGGATGAATTAATGCAGTACAGCCCTTCTGACAGTGGCACAGTTGGAACAACACAGGGTATCTGTCCAAGTGGCTGGCATATTCCTACAGATGAGGAATGGAAGATACTTGAGTTTGAACTGGGCATGAATCCTGCGGAATTGAATTCGGAAGGCGTGTGGCGCGGAACAGATGAAGGAAATAAATTAAAACAGGAAGGAAATGAATACTGGGATTATCCAAATGAAGGCGCCACAAATGAAACAGGATTTACTGCATTACCCTCAGGAGGAATGGTGGATAAATCATTTGGTGGTATAGGATATTTCACAGATTTCTGGACCGCTACTGAATATAAATTTAATACTGACGGCGCATGGTACAGGATGCTAAATGCCGACAACGGCGGTATATTAAGAACTGCCGGTGTTAAGGTTAACGGAACACCTGTAAGATGCATCAAAGATTAGATATCAAGGGTAACGACAGTGATACCGGCGCCCCCGCTGTCAACTTGTTCATCTTTATATGATTTTACTACATCAACAGTATCAAGATAATCCCTGATTAGTTGTTTTAAAATCCCATTGCCTTTGCCATGCAAAATTTTTACTTCTTTAGCGGAAACCATAGTTGCATCATCAATATACCTTCTTAAGATATCAAGAGCCTCATCGCCCCTTTTACCACGAACATCTATCGCAGGTTTAAAGCTTAATTTACGCTCCCCTACATTAAAAGATGAAACACTTGAAATATTTCCGGTTTTCTTTAACTTTTTAATTTCATCATCTGTGATCTTTTCCAGCTTATCTGCTTTCACTGTTGTGATCATGTTACCAAATGCTACCATTATACTGTATTCATTAACATCCAGAACCTCACCAATAGTTTCCTGTCCTGATAACCTTACCCTGTCACCGGTAATAATACCTGCATCTGTGGATTCAGCAAGCCCTGCTTTTAATTTAAAATTTTCATCCCCGGCAACTTTTAATTCGTACCTTTTCTCCTGCTCTTTAAGCTTTCTTAGTTTGCCCTCAAGCCTTTGATCTTCAACATCAGGCATATCCGTTACAGACTTTTTATAATTTTCAAGTTCTTTTCTTGCTTTCCTCGTTCTTTCTTTTTCTGCCTGACTTTCCTTGATTTTTCGTATCGTATTTTCTATTTCCCTGTTTGCACCTGATAATATTTCCTCAGCTTTTCTGCTGGCTTTATCGAGAATCTCTTTCCTTAGTTCCCGGGCTTCATTTAATTCCCTGGAATACCTGTCAATAATAGCTTCCAGATTTTTACCTGCTATCCTTATTTTATTTCTTTTCTCCTCCCAATATCTTTTATCCCTTAATATTTCCCTGAGATGTTTATCAAATCTGATATGGTCTTCACCGATTTTTTCTGACGCCAGGTTTAGTATTTTTTCTGGTAATCCTATCTGACGTGCGATATCTATAGCAAAAGAACTGCCTGGCTTGCCAACTTGCAGTTTAAACAGAGGCTGCATTTTATTGGTATCAAAAAGCATGGCCCCATTTATGATGCCAGGTGCCGAAGATGCGAAATGTTTCAGATTGGTATAATGGGTTGTGATTACTCCAAAAGTATTGTTTTGATTTAAAGTATCAAGTATAGCTTCGGCGATTGCTCCTCCGAGCATAGGCTCAGTGCCGCTGCCAAATTCATCAATTAATATTAATGACTGCGGCCCTGAGTTTTTTATAAAAAACTTCATATTCAAAAGGTGAGAACTGTAAGTGCTGAGATCGTGTTCAAGGGATTGTTCATCGCCAATATCTATAAATATGTCCCTGAAAATACCAGCTTCTGAATTTTCACTCATCGGGACAAGAAAACCACATTGAATCATATATTGAAGCAATCCTACAGTTTTTAAACATACTGATTTGCCTCCTGCATTAGGTCCGGATATTAACAATATCCGGTTTTTAATATTCAGATCAATGCTAAGCGGAACAACTTCCTTGTTCTCTTTTTTATGTGTAAGAAATAATAACGGATGCAGGGCATTATCCCATCTGAACGATTGTGCATCGAATAATACAGGTTTTACAGCATTGATTTTTATCGCAAACAATGCTTTTGCCCTTATAAAATCAATTGTTCCTAAAAAGTCATATGATAACAGCAAATCATCCAGATAAGGTCTTATCGAATTAGTGAATCCGGCAAGTATTCTAATTATCTCTCTTCTTTCTTCATATTCCAGTTCCTTGATTTCATTATTCAATTCAACAATTTCAGCCGGCTCTATGAATGATGTTTTACCACTGGCCGATTCATCATGAACATAGCCTTTAATCATCCTCTTGTAGTTTGAAGGAACAGGTATGACATGCCGACCGTTGCGAAGAGTTAAATTTGTGCCCTTATCAATGATGCCTTCGTGGATAACAGATTTAAGTATTTCACCTAGCTTTTTATCAATGATTATCTGTTTATGCTGAATGTCTTTTCTAATCTTTTGAAGTTGCGGAGAAGCTTTATCCCTGATTTTTCCCGCCCTCGTTAGAATGGTATCGATCTTCTCAGTTACAAACGGGTATATTTTTATTTCTTTGGCAAGTTTTCTCAAAGCAGGATACTTCTCCTTATCTTTAGTTTCTTTAAAAAACCTGATAATAGCCCTTATTGTGTCCAGAGAGCGCCTGAGATCAAATATCTCGTTTATTTCAAGAAAAGTACCTTCCAGTCTCACCCTTTTTAACCATGGTGTAGCATCATAATAATAACTGGCAGGGAAATTTTCCTCATTTATACATATTTCCCTCAGTTCACCGGCTTCATCTGTCTTTTGTCTTACCGCATCATATGATGCTGAGTATCCTGCTTCTTCTGTCTTTTGCCTCCCAATATCGCTCAGACATAGCTCTGCTACCATCTCACGAACCTTGTCAAATCCAACTTTCTCTTCAAAATTATCAGGATATACCATAATAAAATCAGCTTATGAATTCAGGGTAAAATTAATATAAAATGGCTTTATCTGTTTTATGGCATGCAGGGATTTATTA
>CAZFHF010000093.1:0-10172 GCA_964518655.1 uncultured Bacteroidales bacterium
ACCTGCACTGCCTCCATATGCAAACAATTTATCATTACTGGTATATTTTTTACTAATAAGGTACTCTGCACAGCTATTAAAGTCAGTGAAAGTATTTTTCTTGTTCAGCAGTTTTCCATCATCATACCATTTCCTGCCAAAAATCTGCCCTCCTCTTACATGCGCAATGGCATAAATAAATCCGCGGTCAAGCAGACTCAGTAGTTCAGATCTGAAAATAGGTTCAACAGTATATCCATAAGAACCGTAACCATATAAAAGCAACGGATTATTTCCGTCTTTTTTGATCCCCTTCCGGTAAACAAGGGATATAGGAATCTTTTTCCCGTCACTTGCTTCGCTATATATTCTTTCAGAAAAATAATCTTCAGGCTTAAAACTGCCTACCACTTCTTCCTGTTTCATCAGCTTTGCTTCCCTTGTTTCCATATCGTAATCAAAAGTTGAATTGGGAGTTGTAAGTGAAGAATAGCCAAACCGCAAAATCCTGGTGTCTAATTCAGGATTTATTGATATCCATGCAGAATAAGCCTGTTCCTTAAAATCAATATAATGCCATGAATCATCCTTTAAATTAATGACCTTCAATTGAGTGAGGCCATTGGTTCTTTCATCTGCTACAAGGTAATCATTAAATACTTCAAAGTTTTCAAATAATACATCATCTCTGTGGGGAATAACTTCTTTCCAGTATTTTTTCCCTGTATTATTAAGCGGTGCTTCCATTAACCTGAAGTTTAATGCATCAAGATTTGTCCTTATAAAAAACCTGTCTTTATAATGAGAGATACTATATTCCAGTTCACTTTCCCTCGGATGGAATAACTTAAAATCTGCGTCAGGATTGCCGGCATCAGCAAATCTATACTCACTTGACAGGGTGCTGGAGGAACCAATTACTATATACTTTCTTGATTTAGTTTTATAAACATATGTATTGTAAGTATCATCCTTTTCTTCAAATACATCCGTGTCAGCTGAAATTTTATTACCAAGTATATGTTTTACTATTTTATAGGGTCTTAGGGTTTCGGTATCTTTTATTGTATAAAATAAGGTTTTATTATCATTAGCCCAGGTTGCAAATCCTGCGGTATTTAACAATTTATCCTTAAAGATCTTTCCTGTTTTAAGATCCTTGAAGTAAATTGTATACAACCTTCTGCTCAATGTGTCAACACCAAATGCAATACATTTGTTATCCATACTTACGCTGTAGCCTGCAACATGATAATAATCATATCCTTCAGCCATCTTATTAACATCAAGTATGATTTCTTCTTCAGCTTCCAGAGTCTCTTTTTTTCTGCAGTACACCGGATATTCCTTATCACTTTTATATCTTGTATAGTAATAATAACCATTTCTGAAATATGGAACTGAAACATCACTTTGTTTTATCCTGCCAATAATTTCATTATATATCTTTTCCTGAATCTCTTCTGTATCTTTCATAACAGCTTCTGTGTAGTTGTTTTCCTGTTCGATATAATTCATAACATCAGGATTCTCTCTTTCATTAAACCAGTAATAATTATCAATTCTCGTATGGCCGTGTATTGTCAGTTCTTTTCTTATTTGTTTTGCATCCGGAGTATTCATGGTAATATGTCTATTTCTGTTATCACAGGATTGAGTTAAATATGCTGAACAGATTAATAACAGTATTGTTTTCAACAGTGTGATTTTTCTGTATTTCATTATTAATAAGTTATTATTATGGATATAAAATTAAAAAAATCTATATTCCTTTCATTGTTAACTGTATTCTTTTTCTTTCAATATCTATCTCAAGGACCTTTACTTTAACGTGTTGATGAAGTGTAACAACCTCTGAGGGATTACTAATAAACCTGTCAGCCATTTGTGATATATGAACCAGTCCGTCCTGTTTTACACCAATATCAACAAATGCTCCAAAATTAGTAATATTAGTAATAATTCCCGGTAAGACCATCCCGGCCTTAACGTCTTCCATGGAATATATGCCTTCAGCAAATTCAAAGATTTTAATTTTTGTTCTTGGATCCCTGCCTGGTTTTGCAAGCTCATCCATAATATCTTTTAATGTAGGAATACCGATACTGCCCTCTGTATATTGTGTAATATCGATACTTTCCCGGAGTTCTTTATTATCAATAAGTTCTTTTACCGGTACTCCTTTATCACCGGCTATTTTATTTATTATATGATAACTTTCAGGATGAACGGCAGTATTATCAAGCAGGTTTGTTCCATTTCTTATTCTAAGGAATCCGGCTGATTGCTCAAACACTTTGTCGCCCATAAGTGGTACTTTTTTTAATCCGGCCCTTGAATTAAATGCTCCGTTTTTCGTTCTATAATTAATAATATTCTCAGCCAGCCGGGGACCCAATCCTGAGATGTATGTTAATAAATATTTGCTCGCAGTATTTAAATCTACTCCAACACTGTTCACACAACTTTCCACAACCTCATCCAGGCTTTTCTTTAATAATGTTTGATCCACATCATGCTGGTATTGCCCCACTCCGATAGATTTGGGATCAATCTTCACTAATTCCGCCAACGGATCCATTAACCGTCTGCCAATGGATACTGCACCCCTTACAGTAACATCGTATTGCGGAAATTCTTCCCTTCCGACTTTTGAAGCTGAATATACTGACGCTCCTGCTTCATTAACTATAAAAACCTGTAATTCACGATCAAACTTTAGTTTTTTAATGAATTTTTCAGTCTCACGGCTTGCTGTACCATTTCCGATAGCTATTGCTTCGGTTTTATACTGACTCACAAGCGTGGTGATTTTTTTTGCTGCCTGCCTGGTTTCGCTCGGCGGAGGATGCGGATATATTGTTTCGTTGTGCAGGAGGTTACCCTGTGCGTCAAGACATACTATTTTGCAGCCTGTACGAAAACCGGGATCAATAGCCAACAACCTTCTTTCTCCAAAAGGTGAAGCCATCAAGAGCTGCCTGAGGTTATCTGCAAACACTTTAATGGCAGTCCTGTCAGCAGTTGATTTTGAACTTGCTCTGAATTCATTTTCTATTGAAGGACCCAGTAGTCTTTTAAATGAATCCTCAATAGCAGTTTTTACCTGCATCGAAGTATTATGTTCAGCTTTTAAAAAAAGACCTTCCAATATTTTAATAGCTTCATCATTATCAGGTTTGATCGATAGTCTGAGAAATCCTTCATTTTCCCCGCGCCTCATGGCCAGTACTCTATGCGACAGGCATTTGTTCAAAGGTTCTGAAAATTTAAAGTAATCTTTATATTTTATACCTTCCTGTTCTTTTCCTTTAATAACATTCGAAGCAATATAAGCTTTATCAGCATACAGCCTGCGAATCTGATTCCTTGCCTTTTTATCTTCATTTATCCATTCTGCTATAATATCACGGGCACCCTGCAATATATCATCAGTTGTCTTAATTTTGTCATTGACATATTTTTTAGCAAGTTCTGTAATATCTGCTTCTTCCTGTTCCATAATAATACGGGCCAGAGGCTCAAGTCCATTTTTTCTGGCTACGGAGGCACGGGTTTTTCTTTTTGGCTTATATGGGAGATACAGATCTTCCAGTTCTGACTGGCTATTTGCAAGCTCAAGCTTCTTTCTGAGGTCTTCTGTTAGTTTTCCCTGTTCATTTATGGATTTAATAATACTCTCTCTTCTTTTATCAATTTCTGATAACTTATTCATCAAATCTTTTATTTTGCCAATCTGAACCTCATCAAGACTGCCGGTAGTTTCTTTTCTGTATCTGCTGATAAAGGGAATGGTGGAACCTTCGTCTATTAACCTTACTGTATTTATAACCTGATTTGCCCTTATACTGAGATCCCTGGAAATAATATCAATATGTTTTTCTTTCATATCCGTTTACTATTCAAATAGAACCTTATGCTTCACAATAAATCAGTAAAAGGCACTTATTAAATGCTTTGAATTAATGCAATAAATTTAGGGTATTTAAAGTATCTTATGAAATAAAAAGACAGCATTATGTAACACGATTGGGATCAGGATAATAGATAATATAACAGGAGAATATAATATGTATTGCTTTATTAAAAAGCCGGAAGTTTGAGGCAAAAACTATTGCCTGTGGGATAATTTGGCTCAACCCATACTTCACCATCATGCGCAGCAGCAATTCTCTTTACAATTGCCAGTCCGAGTCCGCTGCTGCGTGAATTGTCCTTTTTTAATTTTACCGAGCGTTCAAAAATAATTTTGCGTTTGTCTTCAGGTATGGTTAGGCCGAAATCTTTTAATTTAACAATAATATTATTATCGGTTTTCAGTGCTTCAATAATAAGCTTTTTACTATTCCCGGCGTGTCTTAAAGCGTTGCCAATATAGTTTTTAAATACTTCCGATATTATTGAATTTACTTTAACATAAAGAGGTTTCTCAGGATTGAAAATAAACTTAAAATCCATACTGTTATCCTGAACCGTGAACTCCTGAAGCGTATCTTTTATAATCTGGCAGATATCCTTTTTTGATTTATCTATGTCTTCTCCAAGATTAATGCGCGCCAGGGATGTTATATTGTTAATTACTTCCAAAAGAGACTTGCTTGATAATTCTATAATTTTCCCGAATTCATAATCGGGCTGTTGTTCTTTTAACAGACCGGCAAAATTATATATTGTACCTGCAGCATTTCTGAGATCATGAGTGATGACATCCAGCAACAGATTTTTTAAATCATTGGCTTCTGCCAATTGTCCTGCCAGCTTTTTATATTCTTTTTCCGATCTCTTTAATTTTCTTTCATCCTCAATACGGGCAATACTTATGCCTATACTTGAACCTATACCCTCAAAGAATTCAACTACATCCTGGTTAAGCATACCTGTTCTTTTGTCATTAAGCTGTAAAAGTCCTATTATCTTCTTGCCAGAAAGCAGGGGAATTAAAGCCATTGATTCATAACCTTCACTATTGCATCTGTTTCGTGTATGGATAAAAAGCCTCTTAACTGATGTATCAGCCAGAAGCTTTGTAGTACTGTTTGTCCAGAAACTGCCGCCTTTGGTAAAAAAATCAAATGAAGTATTAACTTTACCACTTATTACATTGCCACACATACATTCCAGTATTGGCTTTCCATCTGAACCCAGCCTGTAATTACCATTTCTGTCACGCATACACAGGTATTTTTCTGCTTCAACAAATTTTTCCGGAAAACCCTTAACCACAATATATGGGTAATCTTCTTTCTGCTTCAGGCGGATGCCTACAGCTTCAAATCCAGTATATTTCTTAATTAAGTATAGTATATCATAAATCAGGTTCCCTTTGTAAGTCAATTGATTCAGCAAGGTAAGAATTTCTATTGTAAGCTTCTGCCTGTCTTTATCGTTCTGCAAAATGGCTTTAACCTTTGTTTTTTGAGAAACAAAACCTTTTGATTTCTTGTTTCTTTTGGAGGATCCTTTTATTAGTATTTTATTATTATCAGTTTCTTTATACATGTTTAAAATGTACTTAGTATTTTATTTAATTATTAAATTATATTTATCTCGATCACTTAAATAACAATTATTGTGCATGCAATGTTGCACAAACTTGAAAAAAACATGCCGCGAATAATTTACTGAAATTGCGTTTATTAATAGCCAAATAAATATTAATCAAGAGTTGCTGTCATATTACATGATTATAAATCAGGCATATACAGACGTAATAAATAAAGTTATGCTATTAATTTATTAATTACAATACAAATAGAATGATATATATCACTAATATATATTTATTCTGACCGGATTTCTTTGGAGGCGGTTATTATTTCCCTGATTCTGAATATTGAAGAATTATCTTGTTTATTGCTTTAAATGAGTCTGCAGATTTCGTTATAGCTTTGATATTATCTGATTTAATAGATTCATCAATTTTTTCTGTTTTACATATAATAATTAAGGGAGTCGCTTTTTTACTATATTCAGAGTCTTTAAACCTATTAATAAATTCAGTTTCACTTATGGCTGTATTATCAGCATCATAAATAATAATATGCGGTTCAATATCCTTAATCAGATTTACGGCTTTTTTGCTTTCCTGTATAGTAATTGTAACATTATCCACATTGGAAAGCGAAGTTTTCAAATATTCCAGTTCATTGATATTATCACTAATGATTATTACCTTTTTTTTCTTCTTATAGTCTTTATCACCCAGTATACGGGTTATTCCTGAAATAAGATCCTTAATCTCAACAGGCTTATGTAAGACATGGTCGTAATTATATATTGCCTGGCTTGGTATGTCATCTAACTCAGTGACAATTATAACCGGAATTATGCAGGTTTTAGCATTATATTTGATTTTCCTTAGTATTTCATATCCTGTCATTTCAGGCAATTTCAAGCCCAATACAATTATTTCAGGTAATATTTGAAATATTTTTTTTAATCCTTCTTTGCCGTCTTTTGCAAATACCAGATGAAAACTATCGTCCTTAAGATATTTATCATAATAATATCTGGTTTCCTTATCATTTTCAACTATTAGTATCCTGTTTTTATTAGTTTTTCTTGTTTCCTGGACAGCATTAACCGTTGAATCCTCCTGTTTTTTAGTTGTATGCGGTGTGGTATGGAAAGGGACAAAAAATTTCATCAGTGTTCCTTTATCTGGTTCGCTTTCAACACTGATTTTCCCTTCCAGCAGCTCAACAAGGTCTTTGCATAAGGCAAGCCCTAATCCTGTTCCCTTATATTTCTTTTGATCTGAACTATCGATCTGGGCAAATTTATCAAATATCATGGTTAGATTTTCTTTTGCAATACCTATTCCTGTATCTTCGACTTCAAAATTCAGGTGTTCACCAAGTTTATGTATTCTTAACTGAACTTTACCTTTACGGGTGAATTTTACAGCGTTACTTAAAAGATTGGTTAATATCTGGTACAACTTCCTGGAATCAGAAATAATTATTTCAGGGACATTTGGATTTTTCCTTACAAAAAAGCGAATATTCTTTCCCTTCATAAGTTCCTCTACCATACTTTTTAAATCAGTAATAAGTTTGTCCAGGGGAAAGGGGCTAAGGGTTACTGTAATTTTTCCTGATTCAATCTTTGCCAGATCCAACAGATCATTTACCAGATCCAATAGCCTTACCCCACTTTGTTTTATGTGTTTAATTCCTTCAATCTGTTCTTCACTCAGTCCTTTGCTGTCATATTTTAAAATTGAATTTGAAATTCCAATTATTGCATTCATTGGAGTCCTGAATTCATGACTCATATTAGCCAGAAATTCACTTTTTAGCTTATTGGCGTTTTCAGCAATATCTTTTGCATATTCTATCTCCTTCTCGTATTGTTTTCTTTTGGTATTATCAATAAAACTCTCAATATAGCATTGTCTATTATTCAGAGTCAACGAATTTATATTTCTCAGAACAGGGATGCTGTTTCCTGATTTTGTAATTATTTCTCCTTCAATATCAGATAGTTGCTGGTTGTTAATCTCTTCATATGATACATCAGATAATATAATTTTATTTATCTTTTTACCAATTAATTCGGACGCATTATAATTTGAAAGTTTTAATGTATAATTATTGGCATTTATTATTACTTTACTTTCCTTGTCCAGTATAATAATACCTGTTAGAGCAGTATCAAATACTTCCTTCATAAATACCTGGGTTTTCGCTGCTATTGAGCTGTTTTTCTTTCTCTGTATTAATAAAATAAGAACAACGACAATAATAAGTGAGATAACAATAATATTTATAATTATTGATGTGTCTATAGCTGAAATAGCTGACAGTGCTGATCTGTTGAAGCTGAAAACAAGACAGAATCTAAGGAGGCAATAAAATATTATTAGCTTACTAATAAACATATATCAGCTATTTAAGAATAATTGCAGTTAAGATACATAATTATATAAACAACAAAATTTTTAACTTATTTGGAGAATCTGTTATTAAAAATAATATAAATTGTCATTTTAATTACGAAACCTTAGCTAATTATTGATCATTTGATTTCTGTTCAAGCTCAATATGATGTATATTTTCACAGTAAATTAAACTGAACAAGGACTTCCCTTATAAGGAATGCTGAGAATAATACCAAAATAAATCCCAGGAGTTTTATTGTTAAAATATAGAATCTGCTTTGAAGTAACTTTTTCGATTTCTCGACAGCAACTGCAATAAATATTTTTGAGCCGACCAGAAATATGTAAAATCCGAAGATAAAACAAAGTGAAACAAACAAACCTGATTTATAGCCTTTTAAAATTGTTGGTACTCCAATTGTCATCCAGAATAAATAAGGTTGGGGATTTAAAAAATTTGCAATAACACCTTTTTTAAGTGAGTGTGGCTTAAGATCATTTGTATTCAGGTTAAAACCTTTTTGTTTTATATTCTCATATGCAAGGTACCCAATATATATTGCCCCGATAAATGATAATGTACCAAGTATATAGCTATAGCCTGAAAACTTTAACAATACAAACAGTGAAAAGATAACAATAGGTAAATCAGTAATCAAAGGAGAACATGCAACCAAAATGCCTTCTTTTCTGTTATGCCTCAATGTTTCTGAAATTACCAGAATAAGCAGGGGCCCCGGTGATATTCCTGCTGTCAGTCCTAATGTAATTCCCAGAAACAGATATGTTGCCATAAGGTAAATGCTTTTGATACTCAGGTGAGCCTGATCAATTTATTAAATATCTCACAGCAGACCCAGGCATCAGTAGCTGCGTATTCAAGTTGTTTTTGTTTTAGTATTTCATTATCCCAGTTTGAAGTCTGCTGACTTTTTGAAATTTTTATTCCAAGTATGTTGGCGGCCAGCTTTTTTAATCCTTTGTCCTCTATTCCAAATTTCACAACATATTGTTGAAGATCCGTGAAACCGGCAGGATTAAAGGATTTAATTTTTCTCAATGCACTAATATCATCCTTGATTGCTACTCCTGCTTTTTTAATATTGCTATTTTCAAAAATTCTGATTAAGAAATCAGGAATGCCGGTGTGGTTGACTCTGAAAAGAAATGCATCTTCAGGAGTTGCCAGCTGTATAAGTGATATATTGTTTTTTATACCTTTCTTAAATGAGGGTCTTGTTTCAGTGTCAAAGCCAAATATGTCAATATTATTCAATTTGCCTTTTACAGAGTTTGCCTCTTTGATACCGTCAATTAAATATATGCGTCCCTCAAATTTTTTTACAGGAAGATCATTTATCTGTTCTTTTAAGATTTTTTTCTGAAAATTATAATTATTATTCATATAGATGTTGCTTTCAGGATGAGTGATCATTTATTTCGTTTTTGCCCAATATAGTTTGTTATCTTTATTATAAGCAATATACATATTATCCAGTAACCATTGTATTACTGTAATTATTTTATCTTCTTTAAAAGGAATTTTTTCTATAAGGTCGTTAAGTGAAATAGGCTCCAGACTAACAGTTCCTTTTATTTCTTCCCTGATTAATTCAAACTCACTTTCATTTAATTCAATTTCATCCTGGTGCTCACATATATCACATTTGCCGCATCTTTCGGAGTTTTTTTCACCAAAGTATTCCAGCAGTATCTGGCTACGGCATTTGTTGGTTTTTGTAGCGTAGTTTAATACTGAATTAAGTCTTTCACTATATCTTTCTTTTCTGTCCTTATAGTTTTCCCTGGAAATAAACAAAGCTTTTTCATCAAGTCTTTCTTCGGTATAAATAATCTGAGGGGTTCTTTTCTGAGGTATGTATTTAATAACTTTAAGATTATTCAGTTTTTTAATATACTGGTAAATAATATCTATGTTTACTTCGGCTCTTTTTGCCAGTGTTAATTCGTCAATACCTACAAATTCGGTAAAAATTCCTGTATATGAACGTAGCAGAAGTTTAATAAAAGCGTCAAAGCTTGCGTTTGCTACCTGAAATTTATAAAGATCATCACGGGACAACAGGAATTTGATCTTTGAGGGATTATTCAGCTCGTCTGTAAGAGCTATATAACCTTCATGTTCAAGAATTTTCAGGCTGCTGAATACTGCATTAAGGTTAAACTTAAAAGTAGAAGCGAAATCGGCAATATTAAAATCAAATGATGCATTTTTACCTCCTCCTACAGGTATTTTAAGGTAATTGCCCAGTGCCTGATAGATTCTTTTAATTACAGTTATTTCAGGAAA
>CAZFHF010000094.1:0-8186 GCA_964518655.1 uncultured Bacteroidales bacterium
TGCCTGAATATTATTTTTATTCAGAAAATTCTGTAAAATTTTCGGGTATGAGGTAGCAATTCTTTTGCCATTAAAATATTTCATGCCTGAATATTTCTCCGATTGTCCTATAGCCAGTGACATCCGGCATTTGGCAAATCCAAGCCTTTCAATTACGTTAACATCCTTTCCCTTTTCCATTACTTCATTTTCACCAATAATACCTATATCTGCAACATTATCAAAAACATACTCCGGAATGTCATCGTCACGGATAAATAATATCTCTGCAGGAAAGTTTTGACTCATAGATATTAGTTTTCTTTTTCCCTCTTTAGGCAGAAAAATTCCACATTCTTCAATAAGTTTTAAAGATTCTTCACTTAGTCTTCCTTCCTTCTGAACAGCAATTTTTAAATTCTCCATATCTGATATTTTATAATAAAAAAAGGTTTGCAGTAACTGCAAACCTTTTTGAAATTTTTATGATTTGACACATACTACAACAACTTATATAAATTTTATAAGCCTGATATGATGCCATGTATGTGTTCTGATAACTCTCATCATTGTTTTTATTGAAATGCAATAATAGAAATATTTTTTCAAACTTTCAAATTCAAATCAATTGTAATAATATATTTCTGCCGGCAGGTCTTATGCAGTCAATATTCAATTTTTAATCCAGTTATCTACAGGTCTTTTAATAATACGTTCCTGGAGGATTTTTCGAGCTCACCGGAAAATGAACTTACTATCTCATTAATATTCTTTAGTTCAGGAGAGTTGTCAATTGGCAGGTTATCGATTCCTCTGCTCTCAAGACTATTAATAACATAACTTAAGCTCAAGCGTCCGGGATCCTGCGCTGGCTGATAAGCCACTTCTTTTACGTTTTTTGTAACTGTTTCTGAGAGAATTTTTGATTCATACAATTCATATATTATATCACGTACTATCCTCACCGGGATATCCAGCTTATGTGAAATCTCACTGGCTGTCATCGCTGGTACACCTTCTGTGAAATTCTTAATTACCTGCCGTGCTATTAACAACGATAAAACCTTTTTATAATGATTGCTTATATTAAGGGTATCTGTTTCAAATTCATAGTTTTCAACATTTTGATAAGCAAAGGCAATTTCAGCCCCAAATAATACTATCAGCCAGCTGAACTGCATCCACATTAAAAATAAAGGCAAAGCAGCAAAACTTCCGTAAATTGTGCCATAGCCTGACAACAGCGACTGGAAATTAACATAAGCCCATTGCAGCAGTTGAAACATTGAACCTGCAATTATACCTCCCGGGAAAGCAGCTTTAAAGCTTACCTTTGTATTCGGCATTATAATGTACAAAAGTGTAAAAACAAACCAAATAAGAGTAAAGGATAGTAACCATACTATGACTTTAAACACTGGTCCGAGATACCCTAAAACTGTACCTTGTATGATAGTGTTTTCCTGAGATACTGCAAAGCCGCTGGAAATAAACACAAGAATCGGGGCAATAACAACCAGGGATAAATAATCACTCAATTTTCTTGATATTCCTCTGGATTTTTTTATCTGCCATATATTATTAAAAGCATTTTCAATATTACCGAGAACCTTCATCACTGACCAGATAAGCATAACCAACCCGGTACCAGCAATAAATCCTCCTTTAATATTTTTAAGCATCCTTTCCGCAAATACAATAGTTTCATTAAGGATTTCCTGGTGTTCTACCAGATTTTCCTGCAAAACAGTCTTTAAATGTTGTTCAAAACCAAATCCCTTGGCAATTCCAAATATCATTGCCAACACAGGTACAATTGACAGAAGGGTATAAAACGTTAGTGCAGAGGCCCTTAACTGGACTTTATCCTCAGCAAATCCCCTAAAAGCAAGTAAAAATATCCGTAACTGCTTAATGAAAAATATTTTGCTGGCAGGCCTGTCTTTGAGACGTATCTTCCAGACATCTTTCCGAAGAAAATCTCTTGTTCTTCTAAGCATAAGGCAGATAATCGATTATTAATAATAAAAAAACAGGTTATAAAGTTACAATTATTAATTAAACGAGAATTTTTTCGAAATATAATATTTATTTGCAAAAAAACTCATTTTAAGTATTTTATAATTCATATTTTTTATTTTTACTGTCAATAACAGAATAAGTGATTTAAAATGGAAAATTTTAATTTAGAAGGTAAAAAGATCCTGGTTGTCGAAGACGACGATATGAGTTTTATCTTTTTAAATCAAATTTTTAAACTAATAAAAGGTACAATAATTCGTGCTAAGAGTGGAAGGGAGGCTTTGCATCATTTTAAAAATGATCCTGAGATTGAACTGATCTTAATGGACATACAATTACCTGATATTAATGGAAATACAGTAACATCTGAAATTCGAAAAATAAATAAAAATATTCCCATCATTGTTCAGACTGCTGGCAGAACCCCGCAGGATGTTGATACAGCCGTTGATGCCGGCTCCTCGGATGTTATCACCAAACCATTCTCAATGGAGAATCTGCTGGAAGTGTTGAGGAAGTATTTCTGAGAAGAATTGTTAAATTGCTGATTTAGTAATTTATTTCTAAATTGCGGTATATTCTTAAAGTAAAAAACCAAAGAAAATATTAATAAAACATTATCCAATGATAATTAAAACAAAGGATCTTGTTAAAGTCTTCAGAACAGATGAAGTTGAAACTACGGCATTAAATAAGATCAATCTTGAAATTGCTGAAAAGGAGTTTATCGCTGTAATGGGACCTTCCGGATGTGGTAAATCAACACTATTAAATATTCTTGGATTGCTTGATAATCCAACAAGCGGTGAATATTACTTCTTTAATAATGAAGTGTCCAAATTCAGGGAAAAGGATCGTACGAGCCTCCGAAAAGGAAAAATAGGATTTGTTTTTCAAAGTTTTAACCTGATTGATGAATTGAACATTTACGAAAACGTTGAGTTACCGTTATTATACATAAGAACAAAAGCATCGGACCGAAAAAAGAAAGTCAGTGAAGTACTTGATCGTATGCAAATAAGTCACAGGAAAAAGCATTTTCCGCAGCAATTATCAGGAGGACAGCAGCAAAGAGTTGCAGTAGCCCGAGCTGTTATAACTAATCCTCTGCTAATACTTGCTGATGAGCCAACAGGAAATCTTGATTCAAAAAATGGTGAAGAAGTTATGAATTTGCTTGAAGAATTAAACAATGATGGAACAACAATAGTAATGGTAACCCATTCACCGGCAAATGCCGAACGAGCTCACAGAATAGTACATTTATTTGACGGCTATATTGTTACTGAGAATATTAAAGAGCAGTTTCAGATTTAATAATACCAGTATATCTTCACCAACCGACCGTTCATTATCGCCTTCTTACCATTCAATTGTATTTAGATATATACTTTTTATATATTGAATTTTATAGTATAATATCATGATTTTAAAATAAGTAATAACCTTTAAATTTTAAAATCATGAACACCCTCAGAAACAGAGTACAGTTAATAGGCAATCTGGGAAATGATCCTGAAATTAAAGAACTGGAAAGCGGGAAAAAAATGGCAAGATTTTCTATTGCAACCAATGATGCATACAGAAATGCTGACGGTCAGAAAATAACCACTACTCAATGGCATAATATTATCGCCTGGAATGGAAATGCGTTAATAGCAGAAAACTATCTCAAGAAGGGAAGGGAGGTAGCTATTGAAGGCCGCCTTGCCCACCGGACATATGATGATAAAGATGGAAATACAAAATACATTACTGAAGTAATTGTTAATCAAATACTTCTACTAAGTAACGGAGGTAAAGAGAACTAAGCCCTTGAGGCGTTCATCAAAGTCTCATCAAATGGTTTTAAAAGTCCTTGCAGCTCAGCAGGAGATATTTCATCATTAAGCCATATTTTTTCAGAATCAGGTGATAAAATTACCGGCATTCTCTTTTTTATGTTATGAATTTCTTCCATCATCGGATTTGCTCTTGTCGTTATTACTGTGAAAGTATTAAAGGCTTCACCGGTATCATGGTTTAACCATTTGTCATATAATCCTGCAAGAGCAAAAGGATCTTTATTTCTCAACTCGATAAAATATGGGATCTTTTCATTTCCTCTGGTGTGCCATTCATAAAAACCATTTGATAAGACAAGACATCTTTTAGTCTTAAAGGAATTTCTGAAAGAAGCTTTCTCGTTAATTGTTTCAGACCTGGCATTAAATGTCTTTGTTCTTATTGATTTTGCATCTTCGGCGTTTTTTACCCAGAAGGGAATGAGTCCCCAGGTGAACAACTTAATTTCATCAACCGAATCAGAGCATATTACCGGCAGCTCAGGCAGAGTAAAAGCTGAAATCCTTTTTGCCGGTTTAAAGCCCTCACACTCATCAAACCAGTCACCAAATCTTTTTTCAATCTGTTCCCTTGTTAAGTTTATTTCAATAGTATAGCACATAATAAAATTGGAAATTTAAAGATACCAAAGATATAACTTAACTTTTAAAGTTAGAAGAAAACCCCGAAACTGAATATTAACTGCTGTAAGGTGGAATTATACTCAAACTTCTCATCTCCGATTTCTATTAAATCGCCGGTGTTGGTGAGATGCCCTTCATATCTTATATCAAATGTGATTTTAGAATTGTCAAATCCTAAACCTGCCTGATACCCCAAAGAAAAAATATTAAATTTCTGTTTATATCCGATCTCATCAAACAAAAATGAATTCTCATCCAATAGTATACTACTTACCGGTCCAAGTTCCAGTTTGATAAACTTATATTTTAACATCGCAAGCACAGGTATGTCAAGATAATTAAATTCCTGCCTTATTTTCTTCACTTCGTTATATTCCAGATCTTTATATTCAAGATCATTTTGAACTGAAGTAAATAATATTTCAGGTTGTATCAGTACACCATAGACCTTAAATTGTGAAAAAAGGCCGAAATGAAATCCTGCATTTATAGTATTCAATGTCTTAAGGTTATAATTATACCCGGCTTGTGCAAAATCATCAGCCTTTACCTGGTTAAGATTTAATCCTCCCTTAATTCCAACATCAACCTGGGGAAATACGGTCCCGCAGAAAAGTATACCAATGATTAATATTTCAGTTAGTTTCTTCAATATTTTAAATAATTAATTTTTCAGAATGCGTGCTAATTTAATGTAAAGCTATGAAACAATATTTTCCCGGAAAAAGAATTTTTTGTTAAAAAATAATAAAACAAGAAAATCCGGTTGCCAGGAAAAGATCACTATAGTCTTGCAAGAATAATATCCTTCAGGTCCTCCTTATCAAGGATAACAGGATTATTTTTCAAACTTGTTGAACTGATTAGTTTATCAAGGTGCCCTGTTTTAATTCCAAAGGAACCTAATCTTGGAAGATTCAGTGTACCTATCAATCCCTCAATATAATCAACCAGGGTTTGGGCATAATATCTGTCATCCCTGCCCGTAACATCTGTAAATATTCTGCCTATAGCAGCATATTTATTTAATGTAAAAACATCGTCCTGATTTTCAAGCAGTACTTCAACATTAATTCTGTTTGCAATACCCATTAATGTGCCGCACACTATCCCGTGTGGAATATCATAATATCCTCCAAGGGAAGATGCAAAGCCATGTACTACACCCAGCCCTGCATTTGAAAGTGTAATTCCTGAGATCATTGCCGCATAAGCCATTCCTGTGCGAGCTTCGAGGTTATTACCGTCACTGCAGGCTTTTAACAGTGAACTTCTCACACATCTTAATCCTTCAATTGCAAGTGAGTCAGTAAGTAAACAAGCTTTATTTGACAGGTATGATTCCATCAATTGCGAAAAAGCGTCCATGCCGCTTGCTGCTGTTATTTCAGGAGGGCATGATCTTACCAGTTCCGGATCAACTATTGCATAATCAGGCACGAAATTGCTATGCCTCAGTGATCTTTTAAAACCCTGTTCTCCTACCTCAGATATTACTGCATTGTTTGTTGTTTCACTTCCTGTACCTGATGTAGTAGGTATTGCTATAAAAGGTAATTTTATTCCAGTATGTACTTTTGTGCCAACTCCTTCAAGATAATCCCTGACATTCTCCCCGGTTTGCAGCATTGCAGATACTGCCTTTCCGGTATCAAGGGTACTTCCTCCTCCAACAGCAACC
Source organism: uncultured Bacteroidales bacterium (assembly GCA_964518655.1). GTDB lineage: Bacteria > Bacteroidota > Bacteroidia > Bacteroidales > UBA10428. Next base: position 6,151 of record CAZFHF010000094.1, read on the forward strand.
ACAACATCAACATTTTTATGAAAATACTCCTGAACAATCTCATCAACATCAGATGGTGATGGTTCTTTAATTATTCGTACTCTGAATATTTCCAGTTTTTCATTTTCAAGCTTATCCAGTAGTTTTTTCCCTATATCACTTGACTTAAAAGAAGAAGCACCGGTAATAATTAATACAGTATGACCAAATTTTTTAATTACTGATGACAACTCTTCTCTTGTGCCTGGTCCAAAAAGTATTTGCGGTATTTTTGATAATGTAAATGAGTTTACCATTTTGTTATATCTTGGGGGCACAGTATAACATGTTTAATCCCCTCCCGGGGTCTGGCCATCCAATCAGCAACAGTTTCCTTCCATTTCAGGTAATGTGGCGTACTCTTATGAGCAGTTGCTGCTTCTTCTGATTCATATGCTTCATATAAAACAAATTTGGATGAATCACCAGCATCCTGCAGTATGTCAAATCTCAGGTTACCAGATTCTTCTACTGATTCATTATGATTCTCAACAGAGGCTTTAATAAAGTCTGTAATATGATTTTCTTTCACCCATACATGTACAAAAGTAACTATCATAGGTATTAATTTTAATTAGATATTTACCGGATAATTATCTGACAATTTAAAATTAAATAATTTATTTTAAAAGTCATTCTTTTTAAAGACCCTTAAACGGATTTGGACCTATTTCCTTAATTCTTTGAATGTAATCATTAATTAATACCGGTATCTTGTAATAGTCATTAATCTCGATAAATTCGGTCTTAATTCTTTCCGGCTCCAGCATCATTGTCTCCAGCGTTTCCCTGAAATTAGCCGCCCTGGTTTCGAGTAGCTCACTTCCCTGCATAAAGTGGCATTGATAATTATCACCCGGCATGCAGCCGATCTGAAGTATACCGTCAAAACCTTTTGAGAGTGCATCTGATATCCATACGTTATTTATTGAACCTATGCATCTAACTGGTATTATCCTTACACAGGCACTATATTTAAATCTTTTATACCCGGCCATATCGAATGCAGGATATGCATCATTCTCACAGACAAATGCTAAAATCCGCAGTTTCTCCTCAGACTCATCCGGAATATGAACTGATTTTATCATTTCTGATACGCTGTTTATGGAATAATCACCAAAGTTTATAACCCTCTCAGGGCACGATCCCAGACAAATAGCGCATCGTCTGCAGCGGTTTATGTTTGGCAGTGGCTCTCCTTTGGCAGTTTCATCATAAGCCCCGAACGGACATTCTTCTGTGCATCGTTTACAGTCAGTGCACCTGTCCAGATACAAGTCAGGATAATACCTGTCCCCTGATCGCGGATGCACTGCCTCTCCCTTTTTACATGCCTTCATACATTGTATTGCCTTAAGTACTGCACCCCTGGCATCTTCCATACATCCTGCAATATCCATTGGTGAGCGAAAGGTACCTGCTGAATAAATGCCTGTCCTTCTTGTTTCATAAGGAAAGCAAATAAAATGAGAATCAGGGAAATTATATTTTATTTCCGGTAATCCTGCACCCTGCCTGTATTTTAAATTCAAATCATTACTGTCTGCCGGAACCATACCTGTTGCCAATACTACCATATCTACTGTTATACTTATTTCTTCACCTATGAGTGTGTTATTTATTTCAACCTTTAATCTATTATTCTCTTTACTGATGTTCTTTACTTCTCCCTTTGTAAGAAATATCTGTTCGTCTTTCTGCACTTCCTTATAAAAATTTTCATAGTGGCCCGGAGTTCTGATATCCTTATAAATCACAAACACAGATGATTTCTTATTTATTTCCCTTATATATTTAGCTTGTTTTAACGAAGTACCGCAACAAAATGATGAGCAATAAGGCAGGTGTTCCCGGCTTCTTGATCCTGCACATTGAATAAATAGAACTCTCTCAGGTACTTTTTTATCCGAAGGCTTCAATACCGCGCCTGCTTTTGCCATCTCCTCAAGTTCAATATTCGTAATAATATTGATATGCTTTCCATAACCATATTCCTTGAGATTCGATGCATTATA
>CAZFHF010000094.1:8196-10121 GCA_964518655.1 uncultured Bacteroidales bacterium
TTCCAGCCCAATGCAGCAACAATTGATGCAACTGTAAAATGGCTTTTATTCTTACCTGCGATAAAAAATACTTTAAATTTTCCGGGTTGTCCTGATATTTCAGTTATCCTTGCGGATGTATAAATTTTTATGTTATGAAGTTTACGAAGCTCTTCCAGCTTTTTATTAATAACAGGATCTTCATAATGAGCATAGGGTGGTTTTGTCGGTAGCTGCTTATAAAGCTTATTCATCCAGCCGCCAGGAATTTTTTCTTTTTCAACAAGCAGAATATTATAACCTGCCTTTGCCCCTTCAATTGCTGCTGTAATTCCTGTAATGCCTCCTCCGATAACTAAAATATCAGAGCTTTGTTCTTCTATTATATAAGGAATAACTGAGCTGATATTGCGGATTTTTACTATGCCCATTCGAAGATAATCCTCAGCCATCATCTGGGTATCTTCATTATTTGGTTCACTGCACCATATTACCTGTTCTCTGAGATTTACTCTTTCTGTAATAATATCATTACCAAAACAGAACTGCCTGGTATTAACTCTTGGTGAGCAGGCAGCAATAACAACGCCACCAAGATCTTCGTTCTCAATATCCTTGCTGATTAATGCCGTCCCTTCTTTTGAACATAAAGCAGGGTGTTTTTTACAGACATTAATATTATATTCATTCTCAGCTATATCAGCCAAAGCTGAAGTGTCAATACCTTTCTCAATTTGACATCCTGTACAGATATATACCCCGGTATTTATTTTTAACAGTTTTAATTATTAATATATTCATTGAATAGCTTTCAACGCTATTCCTGTTGCATCTCTTAATGAAGAAGCCACATCCATTGGTTTTTTTGAACAGGCAGCTGCATATATGCCATCAGGCAATGATTCTGCTATAATAAACCCATCCTTATCCTTCTCAATCATTCCTGGCAAGACATTTGCAGGTCTGATACCGGATGCCAGTACTACCATTTCAAACTCTCCTTTTGTTTTCTTTCCCGTCAATGTGTCTTCTGCTTCGATTAATATATTTTTTGATATTTTGTCTTCTTCTATTTTAGCAACTTTTCCCTTTATTAATTCAATATTCCTTTGAGCTTCAACCTTTACAAGAATATCTTCATTTCTCCCTGTTACTCTTAAGTCGATATAAAATATTTTAATACTTACTTCCGGGTATCTTTCACATATTGTCAGGGCATGTTTAAGAGAGGCAGAACAACATACTGCGGAGCAATAGGGCAGATAATTTTCATCACGTGAACCTGCGCATTGTGCAAAAGCTATTGATCCGGGCATTTTATTATCACCGGGCCTGCACAAATTACCCTTATTAGGACCGCTTACTGACAGCAGTCTTTCTATTTCGACATTAGAAACAACATTATCATATTGATAATTTAAATTCTTAATATTCTGAAGATCATATGGTATCCATCCTGTTGCAATGATTACTGATGATACGTTTAATTCTGATATTTCTTCTCCGGCAGTTAAATCAATGGCATTATATCTGCAAATATCCTTGCATTTGCCACAATTTTCTTTCCTGCAATATTTATCGTCAATAGTGTATTTAAAAGGGAAAGCCATTTCATGCGGAAGATATATTGCTCTTGTCTTATCAAGGAAATAATTAAACTCATTTGGCCTTTCTTCGGGGCATACTTCAACACACTCACCGCATGCAGTGCAATTCGAGTTTACATATGAAGGATTACTTTTTAATCGTACTGTAAAATCATCCTTTATTCCCCGGATACTCTCAACGGTAGTTGATGTAAGTACCTCAATATCCGGATTTTGTTTAATCCTTCTGAAATTAATTTCCAGACCGCAAACCGGGGGGCATAGCTTGGGAAAGTAATTATTCATTTTCACCACATTTCCACCAAGGTATGGCAGTTTCTCAACCAATACGACCTGTCC
>CAZFHF010000095.1:0-10003 GCA_964518655.1 uncultured Bacteroidales bacterium
TTAACACAGGCCAGCATCAGGTTAAAGAATACTGATAAATTTGAAGGTAACCGTGATTTTATTCTTCAGTACAGGCTTGCAGGCAATAAGGTCGAATCAGGGATCCTTCTTCATGAGGGAGAAGATGAAAATTTCTTCATGGCAATGATTCAGCCTCCGAAAAATGTCATGTCAGCAGAGATACCACCAAGAGAATATGTATTTATTGTTGATGTTTCAGGATCGATGTATGGATTTCCCCTGGATATTTCAAAAAAGCTTTTGAGAAATCTCATAGGTAACCTAAGAAGTCAGGACAGATTTAATGTCCTCCTTTTTGCAGGAGGATCAAGCCTGCTATTTGAACAGTCAATGCCTGCTGAGTCTGTTTATATCACAAAGGCAATTAACCATATTGATAACCAGCGCGGCGGAGGAGGGACAGAACTTCTGCCGGCTCTTAAAAGGGCACTTGCACTTGAAGGAACAGAAGATTATTCCCGCTCATTCATCATTGTAACAGATGGGTATGTGTCAGTTGAAAAAGAAGCTTTTGACCTGATAAAGGAAAATTTGGGAAAAGCCAACTTCTTTGCCTTTGGAATAGGTTCTTCTGTTAACCGTTATATAATAGAAGGTATTGCTCATGTAGGGATGGGAGTTCCTTTTATACTCACAGATGGAAATCAGGCTGCCGGAAATGCTGAAAAATTCAGGAAATATGTCAGTTCACCTGTTTTAACCAACATCAGGATAAAATATCCCGGGTTTAATGTATATGATGTAGAACCTCAGTATGTTCCTGATGTGTTGTCAGAAAGGCCGGTGGTAATAATCGGTAAATACAGGGGTAAAGCTTCAGGCAGTATCGAATTGACAGGTGAAACAGGAAAAGGCAAATACAGAAAGAATATTAACCTGTCTGAAGTAAAGCCATCATATACTAACAAAGCTTTGAGATATTTGTGGGCAAGGAAAAGGATTCAGCTCCTGGATGACTATAATAATGTTGGTAATGATCAGGCACTGGTCGAACAAATTACAGGAATTGGATTGAAATATAACATACTTACCAACTATACTTCCTTTGTTGCTGTGGATACTGAAATAAGAAATACCGGCGGTGAGGTTACAACAGTTAAGCAACCTCTGCCTCTTCCTTACGGAGTGAGTAATTATGCAGTAGGTGGCAGCAGTAAAAGTTATACGAAAAGAGCAGGTTATGCCAATGCTCCGGTACTGGCAGAATGTGCTTCGGTAGATTATGAGTCAGATCTGTCTTTTGACATGGACATGGAAAAGAATAAGACTGTGAAATATGAAAAAATAGATAAAATGCCTGAATATACAGGGGGTATCGATGCATTCAACAAGTATATTAATGATAATATCCGGTATCCGGAAGAGCTGAAAAGTAAAAGAATTACAGGCAGGATATTCGTTGAATTCAAAGTTGCTGAGGACGGTTCTGTAAATGATATAAAAATCCTGAGAGGATTACATCCCCTCCTGGATAAAGAGGTGATACGTTTATTAAAACTGTCTCCGAAATGGAAGCCGGGAATCAAAGGGGGTAAACCTGCCGAAATTTCCGTTACTATACCGGTTTTGATCAAATAGGGCCGGTCTGAAAAAGCATAAAAATTAAGCCTGACAGAAATTTACTTGCCTGTCAGGTTTTTTTTACACTGAATAAATATGTTATTAAGCATAAGTTTTATTTCTCATTATTTTTGTATAAATTTCTCTTATAATTTTATTTCAATTATTAACCTAAGAGTTATCCATTATGAATAAAGTAATTCCTGTTGCCTTGATTTTAGCGATCTTATCACTGAAATCCCTGGCGGTAAATATTAAATCTGAGATTAAAGAAGTAACAATATATCAGCAGAATGCCAAAATTACCAGGAGTGCTAAGTTAAACATTCCCGGAGGCAATACTGAAATAGTGCTGGAAGACCTCACAAGCAGCATTCAGCAAAACAGTCTGCAGGTCGATATTAAAGGCAATGCAATATTGTTATCTGCAACTACACGGATAAACTATATGTATGGGATGAAAGAGACCCCGAAAATCAAGGAGCTTAATGATTCGCTTGAACTTCTTACAAGCAAAATCAACTGGCTGCAAAACCAGAAAAATGTATATCAGGGTGAGGAAAAAATTATCCATGATAATAATAAGCTGGGAAGTGAGCAGACAGGCATGAACGTGGATGAGCTGAAACAGCTCGTAATATTTTACCGGACACGGTTATTTGAGATAAAAAAGGAGATATTAAGAATTGAAGAAGAGGTGAAAGAGTTAAATCTTACAAAATCAAGGATCCAGAGCCAGCTAAACGAACTTAACTCATCAAGAAACAAGCCAACAGGTGAGATAGTATTAAATGTTTCTGCAAATGTTCCATCAAAAATTGAAGTGGTATTTTCATATTTGACTCATAGCACAGGATGGCATCCTGTTTATGATATCAGGGCTGAAGGCACTAACAAACCCCTGAAATTAATTTATAAAGCCAATGTTTACCAGAAGACCGGTTACGACTGGAAGGATATTAAACTTACTGTTTCCACAGGTAATCCTACTGTTGACAATAACAGGCCGATAATGTATCCCTGGTATATTGATTTTTATGTTCCTCCTCCTGTTACCAGCTATTTCGACAGCAAGCAAAAATCTGCGCAACGCTCACAGATGATGCAGCTTAATATCGCCAAGGAGGCAGAGGAAGACTTAACCGGAGCCGTTGCAGAAGTACCTGAATATGTTGTTACTCAAACCTCCAGCCAGATGACCGCCGAATATGCTATTGAAGTGTTGCAGGATATCCCTGCTGATGGAAAATACCACCTGGTGGCAATGAAGGAATATGAACTGTCAGCCAGTTACACATATCACACTGTCCCTAAGCTTAGTGACGGCGCATTCCTGCTTGCCAAGGTGGCAGATTACGGACAATATAACCTTTTACCCGGACAGGCAAACCTGTTCTTTGAAGGAATGTACGTTGGACAATCTACAATAAATCCTGTTACTACAGCTGACACTTTGCTTGTATCTCTGGGACGTGACAACAAGGTGTCTGTTAAAAGAAACAGGTTAAAAGACTTTACCAGCAAGCAGGTTATTGGTGGGAACATCAAAGAGGTAATAGGTTATGATATATTCGTAAGGAACAATAATAAATTTGCCATAAACCTTGAGATACTCGACCAGATACCTTTATCCAAAAACAAAGAAATTGAAGTGCAGCTCGATGATAATGGCGGGGCGGATTACAGTGCAGATTACGGAAAACTGTTGTGGCGTATAAAACTTGATGCCGGCCAGACTCAGAAAGTGAAGTTTATATATTCAGTTAAATATCCAAAAGATAAAAAGATCCAGGGATTATAGGAACGTGAATAAACATATCGCTGTAATTTTATTCTGTTTCATTTCCTTCTTTGTCTTCCTCCATCGCCTCAAGGTACCTGAAATAGAACCTGTCTTTCTTGCGGTCAGTTGATACCATATATATATAGGACAACCCTCCGCCTTTAGTCCTAACCCTTTGCTTCCGGTCTTTGGGATTTAAAGCTTTAATTTTTCCCAAATAGTCTTTGTTTGAAGAATGTGTCTGCATCACTCCCCTGGTATAACCAAAATAATACCAGTGATCCTCATCAAGCTCAAGGTAAACATCAAAAATATCACCGCTTCTCTTTACCTGAATTTCTATAAGTCCGTTGACCCGCCTGTTGATCTGGGTTTCATTTATGCTTCCTATACCTATTTTACCATATGAGCGGTAGGAGTTTGTTGCATCATTCCAGCGAAGCTTCAACTCATTAAAGAATATTGTATGCTTTAACGCCGGAGGGATTTGCTTCACCTCCCCGAACAGGTTGAGCTCATCTTTAAATAACCCGGCTATTTCTTTACCTGCCAGTTCAATAATGCCTTTATCATATGTTAAGGAATTCAGGTCAGTTGCCACTGCATCGGGCATACTGTCAATCTCTTCAGCAATAATGTCAATAATGTTTTCATTTATAAAGAAATCTACGCCCAGCAGCATGTCAATGGTAGTGAGATTCTTATTTATTTTATGCCGTGCATTACCGGCGGATATTAATTTCACCAGCCCCAGGTCAACTCCCAGATCAATTTTACCCTCACCATAAATTTCGCAATCTTCCCTGTGCAGGCTCAAATAATTGCCCGGCAAAAATCTGTCGTAAAATTTCTCCCTTGATCCTATTTTATAAAGTTGTGATGCTTTATCATAGTATAGAAAACCATGTGCAGTTATTACAGGATTGTCGCTATGATATTTCTTGGGTGTAAAAAATGCCGGATATATATGTGCTGAGTCATAATGCAGATATATGCCGTTATAAATCCTTTTTCTGTTTATGTCAAAAGGTTGTTCGTCTATGGGGATTAAGATATTATACGGATCTATTATTGATTCGAATTTCAGCCATTTTGTGGACAGCTTATCACAGTTATGTTCAATTTTTGTTGCTCCCTTGAATGTTAATAATTTGTTGCCAGCCTCAAGATAGACTTTCCCCTGATACTTATAAGTCGGACTAAGTGTAAAATTATCAGGTTCATAAATATCTCCGCTTGCTATGGTCTGGATATTCTCATCAACTTTTATTTCATTAAAGTGTATCGATTGCTTATTGGCATTTTCATCTATGTAGTCGTAATTTCCCAGCCCTGTATAGTTATTTTTACTATGAACATTAATAGTAGACCTGTAAAAGTTATGGTATTGCGATGTAGTATTAGCTAAAATATCAGCATTTTCAAGGGTTCTCATTTTACCATCAGGTTCGATAACAACATTTCCTTCATGCGGGAAGATCCTGGCATCTGCAACTTCTATGAATTTAACCTTTGATGCCTTGAGAAGGTTATTATTATAATCATAATATGCCAGAGGAGAAACAAAGCTGAGAGAATCCTGCGCGGGATCCGTGGAAATATATCTTGGGCCGGCCTGTTCGTCCAGATCGCCTATTGGCTCATTGGTCCCGGGCTTATACTGCTTTCTGGATCCCATAGCCATTTCTTTTGTGTTCATATCCCAAATGAAATTATCCAGATAACTGATATACCTGTTTTCGGGAAAATCAACCAGTGTGAATTCTTCATTGGAGTTAAAGTATGCCTTCTCAGAATTGTAATCAATATGAGCATTAATGTTATTGGTTTTCACTGTAAAACCATCAGAGTGAAGTGATTTAAGATAGAAATTCGCAGTATCAGCAAATATTTCATTTGCCTGATAGGTAAAAGAATTTGATTTTAATTGTGAGTTTTTGAGGTCCATTCTCCCTGATCCGAATAATCCGCCAGGTCCTAATTTTAAATTACCTGCCAGGGTAGTTGAGTCATTGAACATTTTAAAGTCAGCATCTTTTTTATAAACATAGAATTCATCAGAATAAGGCATCCAATGAATATAGTTGTTGGATGACTCTACCCAGGGGAATTGTGTTCCGGTTGTCTCTTTGGTAATTTCAAAATGATCCACGTAAGCGTTTAATGAGTCAGGATAGAACATAATATTATCAGAACTTGCTGATGATGACAAATACTCAATAATACCCTTTCCCAGCAGCCCGTCATTTGAAAGGGATATCTCATTTTTATAATTACCTTTTCCCCCGTATAGAGGTAATCCCTCAGCAGGTGTTAAATGAAAGAATCCCAGGGATTTATCCTTTTGAAGGGATAGCGTCTGTTCAAATGCCGGGAAAATTCCGGCAGAAACAAATTCACCATCAAAATCCAGTGCTTTCTTATTGAAATTATCAAGGCTGTCTATTGTAAACGGGTAAACCACAAAATAAAAATCGTCCTGTTCATATACTCCATGCTGGATGTCCTTTCTTTCATAGAAAACGTAAGAGTTTTCTTTACTATTGAATATTGGGTATTCTGAATAGTTTATCCTGCCGGATTTGTTATCTGCCCTGTCAATATATACTTCACCTGTAATATGCTGTACAGTGTTATTAATCTTATCTATTATCGGATAGCCGTAATTATCAGTTTCTCCTGTTAGAAATCTGATAGTTAATGAATCGACGTTCTGGAGGTTTAAAAAGTTATCGCCAAAAAAAGTAAATAAGCCGGCAATAATAGCTCCGTTAAACTGAAAATTACGGTTGCGTTTTAAAATTATCCTGTCCCTTTCAGGAAATATCACAACATTTTGTGAGTCGCTCACAAAAATATTAGGAATACCATTTATTGTTAAATCGTATGTTCTGATATCGAACACAGCGTTTTCAAGTGGTGCCTGAGTCCTTGAGGGAAATCCCAGAACATCAAAATCAATTTTGGCAACGCTTGAAGCAAGGTAGTTGTGAAGTTTGGGTTTTATCCTGGCCGTTTCAGTATTAGTATCATAAAATATAAAACCTAATACAGATATTCTCATCAGCATTTGTCTTACCTGTGTTATTGATTTATTCAGGTATTGTGCGTAATCAGTTGCTGTAAATTCTTCAGAACCCATCCTTTTCGCAAAACTCCTGATTGATATCAGGGGATGGAACTCATCAATACCCTGCATTTGCAGGAAATATTCGTAATTGAAATAATTAACCGATTCAAAATTAGCTATGCCAATGGATGCTCCGATAGGAGCAGTAAATTTCATTATCGGCTCCTCCATATCCCAGATTAACTGCTCAAAAGACATATCGATATTATGATATGAATCGAAATAAGGGCACTGGGTCGTAAAATCATCGGACCTTGATAATGTAAGTTCCCTGGTAGGGACAACATATCTGAAAACAAGGCCGGGATGATATATTGAATCCTTTTTTAATTTTATTATTACACTGGTATTCGGACCAGTTACCCTGTCAGCTTTGAATCCAAAGTATACTGAACTTGCGATAATTATAAGTGTATCTTTACGGTATAAATATATTTTTGCTTTCTCTTCACCCGTTCCGGTACCAACCAGTTTCGAGCCGTGCATTGCCAGTCCTCCTTCATAGTTGATATTTTCATACAAATTCTCAATTTTGAAGTTTTTCTGGTAAGATTCAAACCTGGGATATGTGGCACTTTCCGGTTCTCTGATAAATTTTACTTTGTCATGTATCGTACCTTTGAGAGGAGTTTTGAAATATAGTTTGTTTGTGAAATTTACATTCTCTGCAATGTATTCTGATTTGGTCATATTAATTTCATATTCATTCAGAATTGCAAATACTTCATCTTTGTTATAACCGCCTCGCTCCCATGTAACTAATCCTCCCGATCCTTTCCAGAGGTTATCCAACGGATATAACTCACCATGAGTTTTAAATATCTGAATGCTGTCCCTCTTTGAATAACAGGTAATATCAATATTTCCAAAAACAACCTTAAAACCTTTGTCAAAAACAAACTTATATTCAGGTTTACTTGCTTTCCATACTGTTGATGGTGATTTATGCAGGATATTAGATTGTATGAGATCTATAGTAAATAAAAAGAATTGATTTGTTTCACTTATAGTGATTTTTCTATGATCTACTATTTCTATAAGTGCTTTTTCCCAGGTATTATAATATTCAATATCCAGAGTACTTCGTTTGAATGTAATCAGGCACTGAAGATAATTCTTGAAATGGGGTGCCGGCTTGAACTTCTTATTTTTTAATTTCCCGGATATAAAGATGATCCTGTCCTGCTCATCTTCAGTGAAAAGACTGTCAACGCCCCAAACATTTATAAATTCGTTTAGAACCCGGTTATCCTCATCAGTGATATTCTTACCCATAAAAAGTCCCAGTTCATCTAAATAGCTCCCGCGTTCTCCGGAAAACTTTTTAAATTCCTGGGATGAAACGAACTGATGAATAATTAATAAGAAAATGAAACATAGAAGAAACCGGGCATTTTTCATTCGTCTGAATTTTTTTTTAACTAATTAAAAATAAATTTTACTGACACCCAATTGTTCTTTTCCTTAAAGCTAACATATTTTAAAGAATATTTAAAACACTCTTCTTTTATTTGAGGAATATCTTTTTTATATATGCCGCTTAATACTAATATACCTCCCACTAAAAGCAATGACTTATAATATCTGATATCCTGAAGTAAAATATTAAGTTGAAGGTTGGCAAGGATAATATTGAATTTTTCATTCATTACCAGGCTTATATCACCTTCATGTACGCTGATATTCTTAACACTATTTCTTTTAATATTTTCAACTGTATTTTTATACGCATGTTCATTTATATCCACAGCAACAATACTGCGGGCCCCTTTTTTTGCTGCTAAGATGCTTAATATTCCTGTTCCACAACCTATATCCAGCACTGTTTTATTATTAAAATCCATTGCCAGGATTTCCTCAATCACCAATGCAGTAGTATCATGATGACCGGTGCCGAAGGACATTTTCGGTTCAATAAGTATCTCATATTTGTATCCAGGTAAATCCCCGTGAAAAGGGGCTTTGATAAGGCATTCATCTTTTATTACAACAGGCTCATAACTGCTTTCCCATAGTTCATTCCAGTTTTTCTCAAGAATAAATTCTTCTTTGATAATCAGCTTACTGAATATAGGATTTTTATAAAATTCTGCTTCTTCAAGATTGATTTTTTTAAAGTCCTGCAGTGGAATATATGCCACTACTCCATCTTCAGTTTCAAGAAATCCTTCAAAACCAATATAGTCCAGTTCAGCAATAATAATTTCTTTTAGAGCACTGGAAGTATTATCAAGCTTAAAATATAATGCTTTATACTCCATAGTCCGTGCAATACAAAAAATAATCCAGGGCGGTTATGCCTTTCAGCAAGAATTCACAATGGCAATAAAGTCCTCTGCATTTAATGAAGCACCACCTATCAATCCTCCGTCCACATCAGCGTTGGCAAATAGTTCTCTGGCGTTTGAAGGTTTACAGCTTCCCCCGTATTGTATTGTTATTGCTTCTGCGATACTTTTATCGTATCTGTCTGCAATAAGGCTGCGAATATATTTATGCATTTCCTGGGCTTGTGCCGGTGTTGCGTTTACTCCGGTACCAATCGCCCATACAGGTTCATAAGCAATAACAACTTTGCTGAATTCTGAGGCTGTAAAATTGAACAAGCCATCATTAAGCTGTTTTTTTACAACATCGAAATGCTTGTCGGCTTTCCTCTCAGGCAACACTTCGCCACAGCAGAATATCGGTATAAGATTATTTTCTAGCGCGAGCTTTACTTTTTTATTAAGAGTTTTGTCAGTTTCTTTATAGTACGTTCTTCTTTCAGAATGGCCGATAATAACATAATCGACGCCGGCAGATTTAAGCATTGAGGCGGAAACTTCCCCTGTATAAGCACCATCAGCTTCAGATGCACAGTTCTGTGCTCCAAGGAAAAGATTCTTCTTGCTTATCGCTTTCCTGACCTCCGTAAGATGAACAAATGGAGGGCACAATACTACCAGCACCTCCTGATCATTTACTTTTTCATTAACAGCCTTTGCCAGGTCAACTCCCTCATGAAGAGTTTTATTCATTTTCCAGTTTCCGGCAATAATCATTTTTCTCATATAGTAAGTTTTAAATTTAAGTTAGTGATTAAACATCAAAAATAACCAATTCTCTTAATGTTAATTTATAGATAATAAAATTAAGTTTTATCTTTTGTTTTTCTTTCTTTTGCGGGCAGTTTATAAGGAAACCGGTAAAATAACGAGTAGTTGAAACCAAAAGCTGATTTCTTTCCTCCCCTGCCATATCCGGGTATGATATATGGTGTCATAATATTATCCTCTGTCATCTTGATTTTTACCATACCGCGCATTGTCCATCCTAAAAAAAGATTATTAAACAGTTCTGTTTTTATTCCCACCACAACCTCTAACCAGTGCGCTCTTAAGGTATATTCGCTGGTTTCCGCTCCTATAACATCTTCCCAGTGATAATCACGGATATAAATATTGTCAGCATTGTGCTTTAAACCTGCAAATGAATATCTTGTTCCAACAAATACTATATCATTTTCT
>CAZFHF010000096.1:0-9997 GCA_964518655.1 uncultured Bacteroidales bacterium
TTTTCTGCTTCAACGGAATTGACCAAGCCGGAAAGTCTGAAGAAGAAATATACAGATTGCATAAGTAAAAGAATACCGAGAGATAATTTTAAGAATTGCCTTATAAACTCAGCTCAACAGTTTATTGTGAGGAAAGATAAAAATACTGAAGTTATTGCGGGATTTCACTGGTTTGGCAGCTGGGGGCGCGATACTTTTATTTCCCTGCCGGGGTTAACACTGTCTACAGGGGATGTTAAAACCTGCAAGGCAGTGCTCGATACTATGATATTAAGATTGAACAACGGGCTTTTTCCAAATACTGGCAGTGATGATGATCCTGCTTATAACTCTGTTGATGCTCCTTTATGGTTTTTTTGGGCAGTACAGCAATATGCCAGGTATGAAAGTTCGCACCTGAATGCATGGAAAACCTACGGTAAGGCAATGAAATCAATATTAAATGTATATAAGAAGGGTACACTCTTTAATATAAAGATGCATGATAACGGATTAATTTATGCAGGAGAGAAAGGCAAGGCACTGACATGGATGGACGCAATTGTAAATGGTGTCCCTGTTACACCCCGTACAGGATATCCTGTTGAGATTAATGCGCTTTGGTATAATGCAGTAGAATTCAGCCTTGAGCTGGCTGTAAAGGCAAAGGATGAAGGTTTTATTAAATCCTGGGGGAAGCTGCCTGCGCTGATAAAAAAATCTTTTATAAGGGAATTTTGGAATGAGAAGAAAGGCTATTTAGCTGATTGTATTAATGATAACACAAAGGACTGGTCGATAAGGCCTAATATGGTTATTGCCACTTCACTTGAATATACTCCCCTGGATGATGAAATGAAGAAATCTGTTCTCAGGGTTGCGGAAAGGGACCTTTTAACACCAAGAGGACTAAGAACGCTATCACCTATGGATAAAAACTATATTGGTGTTTACAGAGGCAACCAGGAACAGCGTGATAATGCATATCACCAGGGAACGGTATGGCCATGGCTTTTAGAGCATTTTTGCGAGGGCTATATTAACCTGTATAAGGAATGCGGAGTATCTGTGGTACAGAAAATTATAAGCGAGTTCGAACCGGTGATGAATGAACATGGCATTGGTACTATATCCGAAGTATACGACGGTGATCCGCCACATTATCCGGGCGGCACTATATCACAGGCATGGAGCGTTGCAGCATTATTGAGAATTATTGATAAAGTGGAAAAATTTTCTCAGACATAGTCTTATGAAAACTATTTGATAATATATATATCGCTTATGAGAGTGCTAATGTTTGGATGGGAATTTCCCCCTCATATCTCCGGGGGCTTGGGAACAGCTTGTTACGGGTTGACAAAAGGATTATCGAAATTTGATAATATTGAAACCCTGTTTGTTGTCCCTAAAGCATATGGAGATGAGGACCAAAGCAAAGCAAGTATTATTGACGCAAGCAATATTGTTATCAGCGAAAAGGAAATCGATTATAAAGGTTTTTTTAAGAAAATACGATTTCTTGAAGTTGGCTCCAATATTGTTCCCTATACAAGTCCTGAAGAATATGAGAAGCTGGTCACCAAAGCTGAATTTTCAAACAAGCAATATATTAACACAACATTTTCAGGAAGGCTGAAATTTTCAGGAGGTTATGGATTAAACCTTTTTCAGGAAATAGCAAATTATGCAGCAATAGCTTCTGTCATAGGTGTGAAATATAATTTTGATGTGATCCATGCTCATGACTGGCTTACTTATCCTGCAGGTATTGCTGCGAGAAATGTATCAGGAAAGCCTTTGATTATTCATGTTCATGCTACTGAGTTTGATCGTAGCGGGAGCAACGTTAATCCTGAAGTGTATCAGATAGAAAAAAGCGGAATGGAAGCAGCTGACAGGATAATTGCTGTTAGCAACCTGACAAGAAATATAATAATTGAAAAATATGATATCAATCCTGACAAAGTTATTACTGTCTATAATGCCGTGGAACCCGTTGAAAGCAAGGATATTAAGTTTAACAAGAATATGGAAGATAAGATAGTGACATTTCTGGGAAGGATAACTCTGCAGAAAGGGCCGGAATATTTTATTGAAGCCGCATATCAGGTATTACAACGTAAAGAAAATGTAAGATTTGTAATGGGGGGAAGCGGGGAATTACTGAATAGAATGATCACCCGGGTTGCGAAGCTCAGAATCGGCGGAAAATTCCATTTCACAGGATTTTTAAAAGGTGATGATGTATACCAACTCTATGCATTGAGTGATGTATATGTTATGCCTTCAGTATCAGAACCTTTTGGAATAGCGCCCCTTGAAGCTCTCCAGTCAAGGGTTCCTGTAATTATCTCACGTCAGTCAGGTGTTTCCGAGGTTCTCAGGCATGCAATAAAAATCGACTTCTGGGATATCCATGCTATGGCAGATGCTATATACGGCATATTAAACTATGACGGACTGGTTAATATGTTCAAGAAACACGGTAAGGAGGAAGTGGATAACCTTAAGTGGGAAACTACAGCATTTAAAGTAAAACAGATATATGATTCGTTAGTTTGTTAAAAAATAGAAATTTGAAACTATATACCATGAAAACTATTTGTTTATATTTTCAGGTACACCAGCCTTTCAGATATAAAAGATACAGGTTTTTTAATATCGGCAACGACCATTATTATTATGACGATTATATGAATGAGTCGATAATGAGAAAGGTCGCAGATAAATGTTATTTGCCGGCAAATAAAATACTTCTTGATATTATAAAGAAATACGGAAGCCAGTTTAAGGTAACTTTCTCACTAACCGGTATTGTTCTGGACCAGTTTGAATTATATGCACCAGATGTGCTGAAAAGCTTCAGGGAACTGGCGGAAACAGGATCTGTTGAATTTCTGGCAGAAACATACTCACATTCCCTGGTTGCACTTAAAGACAAAGACGAATTTGCTAACCAGGTAAGGGAGCATATAGAAAAGATAAAACAATATTTTAACCAGGAACCGGCGGTTTTTAGAAATACTGAACTTATTTATTCTGATGATATCGGAAACCAGATTTTTGACATGGGCTTTAAAGCCATGCTCACCGAAGGGGCAAAACATATTCTTGGATGGAAAAGCCCGAATTATTTATATTATAATGCAATAAATCCCAGGCTTAAGGTCCTGCTTAAGAACTTTAAGCTTAGTGATGATATAGCATTCCGTTTTTCAAACCAGGGTTGGTCAGAATACCCTCTGACATCGGAGAAATTTGTGAGCTGGATAAATAATCTTGACAAAAAGGAAGAGACTGTAAATCTTTTTATGGATTATGAGACTTTTGGAGAACATCAATGGGCTGATACAGGAATTTTCAATTTTCTTAAGGCTCTGCCTGCGGCAGTATTTAAAAAATCTGATTTTACATTCAGCACCCCCTCAGAAATAGCAGATAAACTACAGCCTGTTGCCGCAGTTAATGTGCCTTATCCTATATCATGGGCGGATGTTGAAAGAGACCTTACAGCATGGCTCGGCAATGAACTGCAGACTGATGCATTTAATAAGCTGTATTCATTGACCGAAAGGATTAATAAATGTACTGATCCTGCAATTTTAAGAGACTGGCGATACCTGCAGTCAAGTGACCATTTTTATTATATGTCAACAAAATTCTTTTCTGACGGTGAGGTGCATGCTTATTTCAATCCCTATGATTCGCCTTATGATGCATATATAAATTACATGAATATTCTTAGTGATTTCATTATAAGGCTTAATGCATCAGTCCCAAGGACAGATAAAGACCAGGAAGTAGCTAATCTGTCAGGGATAATTGATACCAAAAACAAGCTGATAGAGAAATATGAGTCAGAAATTAATAAACTGAAATCAGGCAAAGATAAAGCCGTATCAAAAACAAAAAGTTTAGCGGAAACAAAACAAACGGATAAGACTACAGGCGCAAAAGCAAAAAAACCATCGGGCAGGAAACCTGTGAAAAAAAAGTGATATTTATTTAGCAAAATTTTAGCATTGGATAAGATTAATCAATTAATGAGAGTTGAATATGTCAAATATTGTTTTACGCCCTGATTATTTATTTGAAGTAAGCTGGGAGGTTTGTAATAAGGTTGGTGGTATACATACTGTAATTGCCACAAAAGCAATAACCTTAATTGATGAGTATGATGATAATTATATCCTGATAGGACCTGATATTATCAGGGATGAAGCCGGGAACCGTGAGTTTAAGGAAGATAATGATCTTTACAGAGCATGGAGAAGACAGGCTTTATCAGAAGGACTTAGAATAAAAATAGGCCGGTGGAACATAAAAGGATTTCCCTTGGCAGTGATACTTGACTTCTCAAACTGGATAAACCAGAAAGACAAGATATTCAGTGAATTCTGGGAAAAATATAAGTTAAATTCTATCTCAGGACAATGGGATTATATCGAACCTGCGCTCTTCGGTTATGTAGCAGGAAGGGTAATAGAAAGTTTTGTCAAATTTAATTTAAGGAATGAGGACAGGGTAGTTGCACAGTTTCATGAATGGATGACAGGTACAGGATTATTGTATTTGAAGAGCGCCCTGCCGCAGGTGGCTACTTCTTTTACTACACATGCTACGGTTATCGGCAGATCACTGGCAGGCAATAACCGCCCCTTATATAAAAACCTGAATAATTATAATTCCGGAGATATTGCCAAGGAATTTAATATAGTCTCAAAGCAATCCCTCGAGGAGTTGTCAGCCCAGAATGCCGATGTGTTCACAACAGTATCTGAAATTACTGCCAGGGAATGCAGCCAGTTCCTGATGCGCAATGTTGACCTTGTTACACCCAATGGCTTTGAAGATACTTTTATCCCTGAAGAAAAGGAATTTGCTATGAAGCGAAAATTGGCAAGAGAAAAACTGATTGAGATCTCACAACTGCTAACCGGTTCAACTTTCAGGGAAAATCCTTTCCTTATCGCTACAAGCGGAAGATACGAATTTAAAAATAAAGGAATTGATCTTTATATCGATTCCCTGGGTAAATTGAACAAAGAAAAAGAACTGGAAAGGGATATCGTTGCGTTTATCCTGATTCCTGCGAACCATTACGGGCCAAGAAAAGACTTATTAAAGAAAATTGAAGATAGGAATACAGAACTTTCAGATTCAAAATATCTTAGTCATAACCTGCATGATGCTGAATGGGATCCCATCCTTAAACGTATAAAAGATGCAGGACTAAAAAATGAAGGAAATGACAGGGTGAAAGTTATTTTTGTGCCTTCATATCTTAATGGTAATGACGGCATATTTAATATGCCGTATTATGATATATTAATTGGATATGACTTAACAGTGTTTATTTCTTATTATGAACCCTGGGGATATACTCCCCTTGAGAGCCTGGCTTTTTCAGTACCTACTGTGACTACCAATTTATCAGGCTTTGGCATATGGACTGAGAAGCAATGTGGACTGGATTGTAAAGGAATAACTATAATTAATCGTACTGATGATAATGATGCAGAAGTCATTAAGGATACTGTGGATGCCATTTATAATAATTATCAACTGCCGGATAAAGAAATCGAACATGTAAGAAAAGGAGCACATTCAATATCACATTCCGCCTTATGGGACACGCTGATTACTTATTACAAACAAGCCTATGATATAGCATTAAAGAAGGTTGAAGAGAGGCAGGAGCAGTTTGTTAAACTGGAAGAGAAACCTGCTGAAAAGGTTCGTGAGTATGTTATGCCAAAGGTCAACGAGCCAAACTGGAAAAGAATTATTGTAAAATCCAAACTGCCTGATAGCCTTCAATACCTGAACGATCTGGTAAAGAATATGTGGTGGACATGGGATGATGAGGCTCAGAGCTTATTTGAGCAGATAGATCCTGAACTATGGCAGACCTGCGAACATAATCCTGCAATACTCTTTGAACAGGTAGATTATAACAGATTGAAAAAGTTAAGCAATAATAAAGAATATATTGAGAAACTTAAAAAGGTGTTTGACAGGTTTACGACATATATGTCGGAAAAACGGGACAATATTACTTCCGGTATAGCATATTTCAGTATGGAGTATGGAATTCATGATTCGTTGAAAATTTATTCCGGAGGTCTGGGAATACTTGCAGGAGATTATCTTAAGGAAGCAAGTGACTTAAATATTGCTATGGTTGGTGTTGGATTACTTTACAGGTATGGTTATTTTACACAAATTATCACAACAAAAGGTGAGCAGCAGACAAAAGATGACTACCAGCATTTTTCAAAGCTTCCGGTTTTTCCTGAACGTGATGAGAATGGAGATTTTATTAAAGTCAAGATAATTATGCCGGGCAGGCCTATGTACGCCCGTATATGGAAATTAAATATAGGAAGAATAAACCTGTATCTGCTGGATACGGATATTGAAGATAATATCAGCGAAGACAGGAATATAACGGATCATCTCTATGGCGGCAATAACGAGGACAGGCTGAAGCAGGAATTGCTGCTGGGAATCGGAGGAATAAGAGTACTTGATGCCCTGGGCATTAAGCCGGTGCTGTATCATAGTAATGAGGGACATAGTGCTTTCATCGGCCTTGAAAGAATGAGAAAACTTATCCAGGATGAAAAGTTGAATTTCTATGAAGCCCAGGATATTGTCAGAGCATCAACCTTATTTACTACACATACACCTGTTCCTGCGGGGCATGACGAGTTTGCTGAAGACCTGCTGAGAAAATATATAGGACATTATCCTGAAAGGCTGAAGATTAGCTGGGATGAATTTATGGCACTGGGAAGAGCAGATCCCAACAACTGGAATGAGAAATTTAATATGAGCCACCTGGCAGCACACCTTGCCGTGGAAATTAACGGTGTAAGCATGCTGCACGGCTCTGTGACAAGGGAAATGTTTGCTAAACTCTGGCCGGGGTATCTCCCTGAAGAATTACATATTGGATATGTTACCAACGGAGTTCATTATCCTACATGGACAGCACCCGAATGGAAAGCGGTTTATAATGAAAATTTCGAAGATGACTTTTTAAATGCCCAGAATGGAAATAATCTGTGGAAAAAGATTTATGATGTGCCGGATGAACTAATATGGGAAACAAAATGCAAACTGAGGACAAAACTCATTAATAATATTAAGGAGAGATTTAAGGAAAACTGGATAAAACGACATGAGGATCCAAAGCAGATAATGGAGATAAATAATACATTATCTGATAAAGCATTAACAGTATGTTTTGCAAGAAGATTCGCAACCTATAAAAGAGCACATCTTTTATTTGAAAATCCATCAAGGCTCGCCAAGCTGGTAAATAATCCTGATATGCCGGTGCAGTTTATCTTTGCCGGTAAAGCCCACCCCAATGATAAAATGGGGCAGGACTTAATTAAAATGATAGTTGAAATTTCAAAGAAACAGGAGTTTCTTGGTAAGATACTATTCCTCCAGAATTATGATATAGCCCTGGCAAAATCACTTGTTCAGGGAGCTGATATATGGCTGAACACTCCTACAAGAACTTTGGAAGCATCAGGAACAAGCGGGGAGAAAGCTGTTATGAACGGAACACTGCATTTTAGTGTACTCGACGGATGGTGGGTTGAAGGTTTTCAACCGGAAGCAGGCTGGGCACTTACCAATGAAAGGACATACGATGACCAGTCATTCCAGGATGATCTTGATGCGGAAATAATTTACAGCATGTTTGAACAGGAAATAATACCTATGTTCTATAAACGCAATAAATCAGGTATTCCTCTGACATGGGTTAAAATGATAAAAAACTGTATAGCTAAAATAGCTCCTGAGTTTACTACAAGAAGGATGATGAACGATTATATTGATAAATATTATAGCAAACTCTTTAAACGGACAGAAGAAATATCTGCAAATGATTATGAGAAAACAATTAACATCTATTCATGGAGGAAGCGAATAGCCAGAACATGGAATAATATTGAAGTCCTTGAAGTAAATATTTTTGACAGTGGCGCTGAAGAATTTCAGATGAACCAGGAATATAAGGGCAACATAGTCCTGGATCTGAAGGACATACTGCCGGAAAGCATCGGGGTGGAGCTTGTGATAACGGAGAATATGAAAGACCTTGTTGCAAAGCAGGAATTCAAGCTCGATAAATATGAAAGCAATAAAGCATACTATAGCATAAATGTTATAATTAATCAGCCGGGAACATTCACCTATGGCATAAGATTATTCCCCAAACATAAATTACTGGCCCACAGGCAGGATATTGGATTTTTAAAATGGGTGTAATATTGATGGCACTAATTAATATAAAATTTCTTTGCTACCTTATTATTAGAACCCTGAATTATTACATTATCAAGGTATAATGTTGAACCTGTTTCTACCAGATGCTCGTTTAAAACATTATTCAGGATTGTGTTTTTTGCTGTTATTTCAGCAGCACCATATTCAGGCTTTTTCATGAATACTACATAACCGTAATTAGAATCGGCCAGTAAAGAGTTGGAAATATTGATCTTGCTCAGATCTTTACATGCAATGGCGATATTTGTTTTTTTAATACTAACATTAGTTACTACCAGTTCTGACTTTTCCCCGCTGCTTATACCTTTATCTCCTGCATTGTGAACAGTACAATTGTCAACAGTAACATTACTGCCTGAAAAATCAATGGCATCGTTGCTGATATCCCTGAATACAGAGTTTTTTAAAGTACCCGTGCTGAAATCCGAATCAAATGCATCGGCAAAAATATTGTCAAATGTGCAATAATTCATCTCAAACTCTGAACGTATAATATTCAGAGCATCCTCACACCTGTTATTGGTAAATTTAACATTTGTCATTTCTACATCCGATTCATAAAAGTTTACAGCACCAGTCAAATGCCAGATGTTATCATCAACAGTATTTAACTGATCAAATATCACGTTTTTTAAAATTGATTTTTCGGCAGCCTTCAGGAGTGTAAAGCCCATGTTTGATCCGTCTCCCGATTTAATGATAACGGGATTTTTAACTGTACCGTTAATAAAGACCGGTGAAGATGATATAAACATTGAGTTATTGCATAAATCAAGCACAGCACCGGCAGAAACGTACACTTTGTATCCTTCAGGAATAAAAACTGTCGAAGATATATTATAGTATTCACTGCCAATATAGATAGTGTTATTCTTAATTATGAACATTCTGGAGTCAACAACATTATATTTGCTAATGTTTGAATCAAAAAGATTGTCGGTTGATGGAGTTCTCCATGGATAAACAGGTATTGTGAATAAATCGGGGTGAGGAACAACTGAAAAATGTATTGAATCCATATTAACGGCAGTATTTATAATTTTACAGTCCGCCTGATTTAACTGATAAGGGGAGAGAACGATTTTTTCATTCGCACCATTTATTTTAATCTTTATTTCTACTTCAAAAGGGTAATAATTTACAACCTTTATAATATTATCGGATTCTTTAAATGCTTTCACATAATATTCGGGGAATTCTTCGCTGTAGTCTTTTGTATATTTTAAGTCTTTACATTTCTTGTCCCTGAGCTTTAAGAAATAACCTGATTCCAGTCTTTTCTTAAATGCAGGCAAATCATCTCGTATTTCACGGGAAACGTTATAAAGAAAATGATTATCATATGTGTAATAAGGGATTTCTTTCTGAATCAGAGCTTCAAACTGTTTAAGTTCTTTGCTATATTTCTCAAATACTTGCTGAACAAAATTTTCATTTGAATATTTGACCAGGTATTTATAATAAAGGTTTGCAAATTCCTGATCTTCCATCATTTTGTAATTTATCATTTCATAACTTCTGCATAAATCAATTGAATCAATATTAAAATCACCAAGTATTGGTTCATTACGCCAGCTTTTGATACTTTCACCTGAAAAGCAGTCAAAAAGTATTTGTTCCAGCTTACCGGTAACAGGATTGTAGTAAAATCTTTTATTATGCCAGGCCAGACCGTGATGTGCCCTGGTAATATCAATTAAAGCAT
>CAZFHF010000097.1:0-9985 GCA_964518655.1 uncultured Bacteroidales bacterium
AAAAATAGAACTTTCAGGAAGGTCAATCCCCGAAGATCCTGTAAAAAGTTTTGCTCCAATAGTTGACTGGGTAAAGGAATATGCTCAAAATCCCGGTGCAAAGACAGAAATAAACCTGAAATTTGAATACCTGAATACAAGTTCATCCAAGCATATTTTAAGTATTCTTGAAATTCTTGACAAGGTTTGTGACGATGAGCATACTATGCTTATTAACTGGTCATATGAGGTTGGAGATGATGACATGTACGAGCTGGGGAAGTTTTATGAAACTATAATTAATATACCTATTAATTATATCGAAGTAGAAGAAACAGAATTTAATTAAAGTAAACAGCGCCCATATTTTTCTATAGCTGCCTGATTTAATAATAGTATAAACAATAAACCTTTCAGGCCTCAAAAACTTATGTTTTTGAGGCTTTTTTTTTTAAAAGGGACAGCGCCCTGTAAGTGTGATGTACCTGTAGACCGGTTCACTTTCATCGTGCCTCTCATGGAACTTCCCTTTTATCGTATATTTTATTCTGCCAATATTCTGTAATAGCAATTTTTTTTATATATTGTTCAAGTATTTACTGGCAATACCGAGTAACTAATTATAAAATTAATTCTATGAAACAAACACTGAAACAAAAACGGCCTTATCTGATTATAATTGAGTGCGTTATGGTGTTGCTTGTATTTTTATTAAGCACCCATGACATAAGAGCTCAGAAAATCTCAATTTCAGGCATAGTTACTGATCAAACCACCGGGGAGCCATTGGCTGGGGCGAATGTTTTAATTAAGGGTACTATGATTGGTACCGTTACCGATGCAGAGGGTTCGTATTCGGTTGGTATTTATGAGCCCGGAGTAACACTTGTATTCTCATTTATTGGATATGTAACCAGGGAAATACTTGTTGGCGATCAAACTGTTATTAATGTAGGTCTACAGTTTTTAGCTGAGGATTTGGAGGAGATTGTTGTTGTCGGGTATGGTGTCCAGAAGAAGAAACTTTCCACGGGGGCCACGGTGCATGTTGAGGACGAAGCTATAGAGAAAAGGCACAGTCTGCGTATTG
The DNA here is from genome assembly GCA_964518655.1 of uncultured Bacteroidales bacterium. GTDB lineage: Bacteria > Bacteroidota > Bacteroidia > Bacteroidales > UBA10428. The sequence continues at coordinate 1,070 of CAZFHF010000097.1, forward strand.
AGCAGGCTTTGCAGGGTTTAAGCCCGGGAGTCAACATCACTGCCAATACCGGCCAGCCAGGTGAAGCATTAAAGGTCCGCATCAGAGGAGTTGGAACAGTAGGAAACTCTGATCCTCTTTATGTTGTTGACGGAGTACCTACAGAAGACATAAGATATCTTAATCCTTCAGATGTTGAGTCAGTTGATATTCTTAAAGATGCAGCATCAGCAGCAATTTACGGTGCCCGTGCTGCTAACGGGGTAGTGCTCATTACCACCAGGAAAGGTGAGGTTGGTAAAATGAGAGTTACCTATGACGGATATTATGGATGGCAGAACACTCCTAAAAAGCCTGAAATGCTTAATGGCAGGGATTATATGATGATCATGAATGAGGCCAGCTTCAATTCTACACGCCCGAGGGATACAGCAAACTGGGAACCATTGTTTACCCAGAGGCAGATCGATTCCATAGGAGAAGGAACAAACTGGATCGATTACCTGTTTAATGATAATGCTCCTGTACAAAGTCATACAGTGGGCATCAGCGGTGGAAACGAAACCAGCGTATTTTCATCTTCTTTGTCCTATTACGACCAGGCAGGAATTATCGGCTTTAAGGACAGATCAAACTTCGAAAGAATTTCTGCAAGGATTAATTCCGAACATAAAGCATATGGTGATAAACTTATAATAGGGGAAAATATGGTTTACAGCCATTCCAGGGTTAACGGTATAGGAATTGGCAATATGTATGATAATTCACTCAGGGAATTTGTTAATGCAAGCCCTATTTATAGTCCATACAGTGATACAACAAGTGACGGCTTTGGCAGATCGCCTTATGGAGATGATGTTAATCCCCTGGCAGCATTATACTACGAATATATGGGAGAATACAAATATGACCAGATCGTTGGTAATGTATATGCTGAACTGGAGCTTATCAAGGGATTAAAGATTAGATCTGACTTTGGTGTTGACCTTTCATACAGAACTTATAGTTTCTTCCAGCCTATTTATACACTGGCAGAGCTGGTAAGGAAAACGAACACTATGGCAGAACAAAGCATAGAAAAGCATTTTACCTATAATTTTGAAAATTATATAACCTATTCAAGGACTTTTCTTGACAGGCATAACATTACAGCCCTGTTCGGTAATACTATCCAGGAATACAGCGAGTTTACAGTGAGGGGAACTAAAGACGATCTGATTTTTGATGATTTTGATTATGCCATACTTGACAACGGTACGAACATGGAAACCCAGATGACATACGGTTCAAAACTTGAAAGGGCAATGCTTTCATACTACGGAAGGTTAAATTATAATTTCGCCGAAAAGTATTTGTTCGCATTTACCTTGAGAAGGGATGGTTCGTCGAAATTCGGACCTGAGAACCGCTATGGGTATTTCCCTTCGGTTTCCGCAGGATGGGTTATCACACAGGAAGATTTTTTTAATTTTGATGAAATAGGGTTCTTAAAATTGCGTGCCAGCTGGGGACAGAATGGAAATGACCGTATACCTGATTACATGTATGAAGCTACCGTACAATCTTCCGAACGTGATTATTTTCTGGGGCCTGATGAAGTTCAATTCGTCGGAGCTTCACCTGATAAAATCAACAATCCCAAACTTAAATGGGAAACATCAGAACAGATAAATATAGGGTTTGATTCACGGTTCCTGACTAACTTCTCGTTGTCTTTCGACTGGTATAAGAAACTTACTAAAGACTGGCTTATACAGATACAGGTCCCTGACATTGCAGGTAATGAGCCGCCTTATGCAAATGGAGGGGATGTAGAGAATAAAGGAATTGAAATGGATTTTGGCTATCATAAGATACATGGGGAATTTACTTTCAGTGTTAATGCGAATTTGGCATACAACAAAAATGAAGTGACAAGGATAAACAATGAGGAGGGCATAATTCACGGACCTGAGGGTATATTGTTTCATGGCCATTCGGAAATATACAGGGCTGAAGTGGGATATCCCATAGGATATTTTTACGGTTACCTGGCCGATGGTATTTTCCAGACAGACCAGGATATTCAGGATCATATCTATATAGATGAAAATGGAGATACAACAGTGATACAACGCCGTAATGTTTACCCGGGCGATATAAGGTTCAGAGATATCGGAGGCAGGGAGGACAGTCTGGGCAATAAGTTACCTGACGGCAGTATAACCGGGGATGACAGGACAATAATAGGTAATCCGCATCCCGAAATAATCTACGGATTAGCTTTCAGCGGTGAATACAAAGGATTTGATTTATCCATAACATTATCGGGAGTTGCAGGAAACGATATAATTTACAACTTACGTAATTATGAAAGCGCTACAACAAACTATACGACAGATGTTATGGATCGCTGGCATGGTCCCGGTACTTCCAATAAAATACCGCGTGTTACGGAAAATAATGAAACCAATCAGAATCATCAGAGAATATCAAATATATATATATATAGAGGCAGCTATCTGAAAATAAGGAATATTAATATCGGCTATGATTTGGCAAAGACAATTTTAAAGAACAGGGTCGAACAATGCCGCATATACGTAGCTGCAAATAATATCCTGACGTTTACAAAGTATCCCGGACTGGACCCTGAAGTGGGATACGGCGATTATGATGAAGACAGGTATGAAAACTTCTCCACAGGTATTGATATAGGATACTATCCTGTACCAAGAACATACTTATTGGGAGTTAATGTTAAATTCTAAATGCAGAAATCATGAAAACAAAAATTATTATATGTACAGCAATAATATTTTCTTTCATTTCCTGCGGTGAAGATTTTCTGGACAGACATCCGTATGATCTGAAGGTTGTAGGCAATTTTTATAAGACTCCTGAAGATGCAATGCAGGCACTAATAGCTGTTTATAATTCGGCTGCAAATGGCTATTCCATGGGATCTGAATCTAATTTCGATCATTTTATTATATTGTCTGAGATAGCTTCCGATAACTGCTTTGGAGGTGGAGGCAAATCTGATGATATGAGGCTTATGGTATGGGATAAATTTGAATCATTTGGCTTTTATAATCCTCACGATGCCACATGGTTAAGGTATTACAGGGCAATATACAAGGCGAATATCTTACTGGATAATTTTGAAAATATTGACTGGGGAGGAGATGAGGACCTTAAGAAACGAATTGAATCTGAATGCAGGTTCCTGAGGGCATACTTCTATTTCGACCTTGTACGTTTATTTGGTAATATTCCATTACTTACCGAGGTGCTGGACGTGGAAAACCTGAAAGTTCCTCAGGCTGATCCTGATGATGTTTATAAGGTTATTGCCGAAGATTTAAAATTTGCTGCTGATAATCTTCCTGATATTCCTTATCAGAATATACCTTCGAATGAACTGGGCAGGGCTACAAAGTGGGCTGCTGAAGCATTGCTGGGAAGAGTGTTTTTATATTATACAGGATATTATAATAAGACTGAAATAGAACTCACTGAAGGCACACTGACAAAAGCAGATGTGCGGAACTATATTGACGATGTTATTGAAAACAGCGGCCATGCTCTTGTTGATAACTTTGAACATCTGTGGCAGTATTCATTTGACGATTTTGTAGGGGAGGATAATATAGAAACAGTATTTGCAGTAAAGTATACTTACAAAGGCTATGCAGATTATGAATTATTTTATGGCAACAGGTGGCAGGTTATGATTGCCCTGAGATACCAGGTTATCATCCCTTACGGGGATGGTTGGGGTGCAGCTACTGTAAACCCGAAATTATGGGATTCCTATGATTCTCTGGATACCAGGAGGGATGCCACAATACTCAACTGGAACTACCTGGGTAAGACCTATGATGGCAGCGATCAGAGGGAAAATACCAACTGCAGCTGGAGAAAATACTGTCCATTAACAGATTCTACCGGTACTCTTATTGTAGAATCATATAATGGTGATATGCAGATAGATAACTATTTTGATTATCTGGTAATCAGGTTTTCCGATGTACTATTAATGGGTGCAGAACTGCATCTTGATGGTAATACTGCTCTGGCCCAGACATATTTTGACAGGGTACGCGACAGGGCATATCTTGATGATCAGCACCGCGTGACAGTCAGCAAGGATGCAATTATGGAAGAACGGCGCTGGGAGTTTGCCCTTGAGGGGTACAGATACTGGGATCTGCTCAGGTATGACGGCATAGCAGGCAATTTTGCTTATGCCAAATCCAAGCTGGACAGCCCGCAGGAACCATATATGTTTTCTGCAATAGAATTCAGGAAGATAACACAGGGATTATTCCAGATCCCTCAAACCCAGATAGATCTGTCTCAGGGATTCCTGAAACAAAATCACGGCTGGTAATAAAAAGGGACAGCGCCCTTTTGGACTGCGCCCTTTATGGGCGCTGTCCTTTTTAAAGGGCGCTGTCCCCCTAAAATAAATAAATTATGATTTCCGCTAAGTCAAAACTTGCTATTGATATTAAAACTATAGCCGGAGAAGGCATAGAAACCATCAAAGACAGAATCAGGCCAGAGTCCTCTCCCTTCTGGGCGGGCTTGAAAAAAACGGGAACTGAACTATGGCTGGATACAGGTGATATCGAGAGTGCTTTGGAAATTTGGTCATCGGAAATGACCGGACTGACAACCAACAACACTCTCCTGAACATGGAGATACAAAAGGGTATATATGATACCTTTATTCCCAGGGTTAATAACCTGCTTAAGGAACTCGACCTTCAGACAAGGATCATGGAGATCGCATTTATACTGAATGCAAGGCATGGATTAAGGCTCGTGAGTATTTTCGGAGGAAAGGTAAGTGTTGAGCTTCATACTGACCTCGCACATGACATAGAAGGCATAGTTGAATACGGAACAAGGTTCCATGATATTGATCCTGAAAATTTTATAATAAAGGTACCTTATACTGCAGCAGGCATGCTGGGGGCAATGAAATTAAGGGAACGTGGTATTCCTGTTAACTTCACCCTGGAATTCAGTGCCAGGCAAAATGCCATTGTAACAGCTGTTGCCTGTCCTAATTACCAGAACGTATTCCTTGGGAGAATAGGAGCCTATATCAAGGATAACAGACTGGGAGATGGAAAATACGCGGGCGAAAAAGCAACACTTGGATCACAAAAGGTAATAAATGAACTGTCAGCTTCAGGTACTTCAAAGACCAGGCTGATCGCTGCCAGCTTAAGAAGTGCAGATCAGCTTCCTTTACTGGCAGGCGTAAATGTTTTTACCATGCCTGTGAAAGTAGCAAAAGCAGCTGTGAATGATTTGGATGGAATATTTTACAGCAGGCTTGATGATGATTATAGTGTTGCGCTTTCTGATAATATTAACCCGGATGAAGTGTTTATTCATAAACTCTGGGAAGTAAATGAAAAGGAAATGCAGCTTGCCGGGGAACTGGGCAGGAACACACCTGCCTCGGGAAAGGAGTTAATTAGTCTGGCTAGAGAAGCTGGGTGTATCGATATGTTTCCTGAACTCTCAGATGATGATTTAAATACTATCTCAGCTGACGGGAAGATACCTGTTCATAATAAATGGGCAGGCCGTATAGCAAAAGGTGAGCTTGCAATTGACACTTTACTGAACCTTGCCGGACTGGCATCCTTTACTACCGATCAAACCCAGTTGGACAACCGTATAAGATCAATAATAAGTTAAATAAAATCTATTTACAGGAAAAACTGAACTGATAATATGAAAGCATTAGTAAAGAAATATGAAAAGGAAGGATTGTGGCTGGAAGATGTTCCTGTTCCGGAACCAGGAATTAATGATGTTAGGATAAAAATACATAAAACAGCTATTTGCGGTACTGATATTCATATTTACAAATGGAATTCCTGGGCGCAGAAAACAATTCCTGTGCCAATGGTAATTGGCCATGAGTTTGTAGGAGAAGTTGAAAGTTTGGGAAGTAATGTTAAAGGTTTTAAAGTTGGCGACCTGGTAAGCGGAGAAGGACATATTGTCTGTGGCAAATGCAGGAATTGTCTTGCAGGACGGCGCCATCTTTGCAAGGATACTATGGGTGTCGGGGTTACCAGGGACGGTGCATATGCCGAATATATCTGTTTACCGGCATCCAATGTATGGCTTTGTGATACAAGCATTCCCGAAGATGTTCTGGCTATCTTTGATCCTTTTGGTAACGCCACCCATACGGCATTGTCATTTGATCTTCTTGGTGAAGATGTTCTGATAACAGGTGCGGGTCCGATAGGTATTATGGCTGCTGCAATTGCCAGGCATGCAGGAGCAAGATATATTGTAATAACAGATGTCAATCCATACAGATTGGGGCTGGCAAAAAAAATGGGTGCTACAAGGGTAGTTAATGTAAGGAAAGAAAACTAGACAGATATTCAAAAAGAGTAGGGGATGACTGAGGGATTTGACGTCGGACTGGAAATGTCAGGCAACGGCCAGGCATTTGAAGAAATGCTGGAAAATATGGTGCATGGGGGTAAAATAGCGCTCCTGGGAATACTCCAGCCCGAGACTAAAATTAACTGGGACCTGATAGTTTTTAACGGATTAACTTTAAAGGGAATATACGGACGTAAAATGTTTGAGACATGGTATCAGATGACAGTCATGGTTCAGGGAGGATTGGATCTGTTACCGGTGATCACCCATCGTTTCCATTACACTGAATTTAAAGAAGCTTTTGAACTAATGAGCTCCGGTTTATCCGGGAAAATTATACTTAACTGGATGTAGCAATAAAACATTTAACTTTTTAAAGAAAGGAAACGTCATGTTCAGTAAAATGAAATCATATCTGCAGCAAGAGATCAATACTATTAAGGATGATGGTCTGTTCAAAGATGAACGGATAATCGTTAGTCCGCAGGATGCAAATATTGAAGTTCTTGGAGGTAAAAAAGTATTAAATCTTTGTGCGAATAATTATTTAGGCCTTGCGTCCCATCCTGAGATCATTGAGGCTGCGCGCTCAAGCTATGACGATTGGGGTTACGGCTTATCTTCCGTAAGGTTTATTTGCGGCACACAGGAGATACATAAAACTCTTGAAAATAAGCTTACGGAATTTCTAAAAACAGAAGATACGATTTTATATACTTCATGCTTTGATGCTAACGGGGGTCTGTTTGAAACCCTGCTTTCAGCTGAGGATGCAGTGATCAGTGATGAACTGAATCATGCCAGTATAATTGATGGCATTCGCCTTTGCAAGGCGCAGCGTTTCCGCTATAAGAATAATGATATGGCAGATCTGGAGGAAAGGTTAAAGGAAGCATCAAACGCCCGTTTCAGATTAATTGCTACCGATGGTGTTTTTTCCATGGACGGTTATATAGCCAATTTAAAAGGAATATGTGATCTGGCAGAAAAATATGACGCACTGGTGATGGTTGATGATTCTCATGCCGTGGGATTTATGGGCAAAAACGGACGCGGAACGCATGAGTATAACGATGTTATAGGAAGGGTTGATATTATTACCGGAACACTGGGAAAAGCACTGGGTGGTGCCAGCGGCGGATATACAAGCGGACGGAAAGAGATAGTGGATATTCTAAGGCAAAGATCAAGGCCCTACCTTTTCTCCAATACTGTTGCTCCAAGCATTATTAAAGCTTCAATAAAGGTTATTGAATTATTGAGCACATCGGATAATTTAAGAGTAAAGCTGCATGAGAATACAAGTTTCTTCCGGCAGGAAATGTCAAAGCTCGGATTTAATATCCTGCCGGGGACGCACCCCATAGTACCGGTAATGCTTGGTGATGCAAAGCTCGCCAAGGAAATGGCGGCAAGGCTGCTCAATAAAGGAGTTTATGTCATAGGCTTTTCCTTTCCGGTTGTTCCAAAGGATAAAGCCAGGATAAGAACACAGATATCAGCGGCACATTCCAGGGAGGATCTGGAATTTGCCGTAAGAATGTTTGCCGAGGTAAAAGAGGAACTCGGTATTTGAAAAAGGGACAGCGCCCTTTTATCGCAGGCAATTGAATTCTCATCACACATTACTGTTAATTTGTACCAAAGGGCGCTGTCCCTTTTTCCCCTTTTTTACTAAAAATAATCCAATCATTTGCGAAAAGCACCTCAAAAGTGTATTTTTAACATAGGTTTATAATTAAATTAATCTAAAGATGAAAATTATGAAAACTAAAAGTCTGGTTTTGGCATTATTTGCCTTTGTATTATTAATCTCTTGCACAAGTGTAAGAAAAACAATCTCTACAGCAGGGACCGGCAGTATTGAAATTGAGCCGTTTGACAAAACACAATATGATGTACTTTCTGAAGTAGAAGGTTATGGGGCTGCCACACAGTTTTTGTTTTTTGGAATCTGGAATAAATTCGGGTCAGAAAGAGGTGTTATTGCTAAAGCATTGGGTAAAGCAACCTATGATGCCATAAGTAAGGTTGAAGGTGCAGACATATTAATTTATCCAAAGTATGAAATTGAGCACAAGAGATATCCTTTCATTCAGAAAGCGACGGTAAAGGTTAGAGCGAAAGCAATACAAATTAAACCTACAAAATAATATACATATAACTGGCTTACAGTTCTGGTAACATAAGATTCAAAATAATAACATGAAAAGATTACTCTGGGTATTAATACTTATGTTCTGCTTAGCATTTGTACAGGGACAAGAGCAAAATTCGTATATATATTTTTACAGAATTAAATCATTTGCAGAACCTAAAGAATCATTAAGTATTTTAATAAATGACCAGAAGGTGGCAGAAATAGAAAGGGAAAGCAGGATTAAACTGAGATTGTATTCTTTTGGTGAAATGAAATTATCGATTTACGGTGACGGTTGCCAGGCATCACCTATTTTTATTGAGATAAAAAAAGGTGAAGATTACTACGTACAAATAAATGGTGTTACCTGCTTTCTGCGAAAAATA
>CAZFHF010000098.1:0-9909 GCA_964518655.1 uncultured Bacteroidales bacterium
ATGCGACAGGTGTGGTGTAGAAGTAACTGACAAAAAAGTCAGGCGTGAAAGAATGGGACATATTTCATTAATAGTGCCTGTTGCCCATATATGGTACTTCAAATCAATGCCTAATAAAATTGGCTATTTACTGGGCTTACCTTCCAAAAAACTTGAGAGTATCATTTACTATGAAAAATATGTTGTTATAAATCCCGGGGTTAAAAGTGCAGATGACATAAATTACCTTGACTTCCTCACTGAAGAAGAATATCTTGATATTCTTGAGACTCTTCCAAAAGAAAATCAAATGCTGGATGATAAAGATCCTGACAAGTTTATTGCTGATATGGGTGCTGAAGCATTATACAAACTTCTGGAAAGGCTTGACCTTGATGATTTGTCATACTCACTGAGGCATAAAGCCAGCATAGAAACTTCACAGCAACGTAAAAATGAGGCATTAAAAAGGCTTCAGGTTGTAGAAGCATTCCGGGCTTCAAAAGGAATAAACCGCCCTGAATGGATGATTGTTAAGGTTGTACCTGTAATACCCCCCGAACTAAGGCCATTGGTCCCACTTGACGGAGGAAGATTCGCAACATCTGACCTTAATGACCTTTACAGAAGGGTGATTATAAGAAATAACAGACTAAAAAGACTTATTGAGATTAAAGCTCCGGAAGTTATTCTGCGTAATGAAAAACGTATGCTTCAGGAAGCCGTTGACTCCCTGTTTGATAATTCAAGAAAATCAAATGCCGTAAAAACTGATGCAAACAGGCCTCTGAAATCCCTTAGTGACAGCCTGAAAGGAAAACAGGGACGTTTTCGCCAAAACCTCCTGGGTAAAAGAGTAGATTATTCTGCGCGTTCAGTAATTGTAGTAGGACCCGAACTTCAATTACACGAATGCGGACTGCCTAAAGATATGGCAGCAGAGCTGTACAAACCTTTTATTATAAGAAAACTTATTGAAAGAGGAATAGTAAAAACCGTAAAATCAGCAAAGAAGATAGTCGACAGAAAGGATCCTGTAGTATGGGATATCCTGGAAAATGTTTTAAAAGGACACCCTGTGTTGCTTAACAGGGCTCCGACATTGCACAGATTAGGTATTCAGGCTTTTCAGCCTAAACTTATTGAAGGTAAAGCAATTCAACTGCATCCTTTGGTTTGTACTGCATTTAATGCTGACTTTGATGGTGACCAGATGGCAGTGCACTTACCTCTTGGGAACACTGCGATACTGGAAGCTCAAATCCTCATGCTGGCTTCACATAATATCCTTAATCCTGCTAATGGCGCCCCGATATGTGTTCCATCACAGGATATGGTCCTTGGCCTTTATTATATGACAAAAGCACGGACAAGCACACCTGAAGAACCTGTAAAGGGCGAAGGACTTACATTTTACTCCCCTGAAGAGGTTATTATTGCATACAATGAAAATAAACTTGAACTGCATGCAGTAATCAAGGTGAAAGTTGACAACACAAAGACTGCAAAACCTGAGAAAAAGATTATAGAAACAACTGTGGGCAGGGTTTTATTTAACGAAGTGGTACCACCGGAAGTTGGATTTATTAATGAACTGTTAACCAAGAAATCACTCAGGGATATTATCGGCGATGTATTAAAAAATACAGGTACAGCTACCACTGCTCAGTTCCTTGATGATATAAAAAACCTGGGATACCAGATGGCTTTCAAGGGAGGATTATCATTTAATCTTGATGATGTAATTGTACCTGATAAAAAATATAACCTTGTTGATGAAGGCTATGAACAGGTTGATGAAGTGTTAAGTAATTACAATATGGGCTTTATTACTAATAATGAAAGGTACAATCAGATAATTGATATCTGGACTCATACTAATGCAAGGCTTACACAAACATTGCTGAAAGATTTATCATCAAGCAAACATGGATTTAATCCTGTTTATATGATGCTTGATTCCGGAGCCAGGGGCTCAAAAGAGCAGATCCGGCAGTTGTCAGGTATGAGAGGATTGATGGCTAAGCCGCAGAAATCAGGAGCAACAGGATCAGAGATTATTGAAAACCCGATACTCTCTAACTTTAAAGAAGGACTATCAGTACTTGAATATTTTATTTCTACCCACGGTGCCAGGAAAGGACTCGCTGACACAGCTCTTAAAACTGCTGACGCCGGTTATCTTACACGTAGATTAGTAGACGTCTCACAAGATGTTATTATTACAGAGCAGGATTGCGGTACATTAAGAGGTTTGGTTGCTTCTGCAATAAAAAACCAGGAAGAGGTTGTTGAGTCACTTTATGAAAGGATACTTGGCCGTACAGCTGTTCACGATGTATATCACCCGCTGACCGGTGATCATATAATCTCATCCGGTGAAGAAATTACTGAAGAAATTTGCAAAATTATTGAAGAATCACCTATAGAACAGATAGAAATAAGATCAGTGCTGACCTGTGAATCAAAAAAAGGAGTTTGTGCGAAATGTTATGGCAGAAACCTGGCTACAGGAAGAATGGTCCAATTCGGTGAGGCAGTAGGTGTAATCGCTGCACAGTCAATCGGAGAACCGGGAACGCAGCTGACATTAAGAACCTTCCACGTTGGAGGAACAGCCTCAAATATTACAACCGAGTCAAATGTGGTTACCAAATATGACGGTATTGCTGAGATTGATGAGCTAAGAACTGTAGAAAGTAAAAACGACGCAGATGATAAGTTTGATATAGTGATAGGCCGGCTGGCAGAATTAAGAATAATAGATAAAAAAACAAATATTGCACTTACAACGCATAATATACCTTATGGTGCCAAATTATATATTAAGAATGGCTCTGAGGTGAAAAAAGGAGATATTATATGCGAGTGGGATCCATATAATGCTGTTATTATTTCGGAAACAGATGGTAAAGTATCATTTGAACATGTGATCGACAGTATTACATATAAAGAAGAGTCTGACGAACAAACAGGTTATAAAGAGAAAGTTATAATAGAAACAAGGGATAAATCAAAGAATCCGGGTATTAGAATCATGGATAAGAATGATAAAATCTTAAAAATATATAACCTGCCAGTGAGTGCGCATATTGCAGTAAATGAGAACGATAAAGTAAAAGCAGGGGATATACTCGTAAAAATCCCCAGAGCCGTTGGAAAATCAGGAGATATAACAGGAGGGTTACCGCGTGTGACTGAATTATTTGAGGCAAGAAATCCCTCAAATCCTGCAGTAGTATCGGAAATTGACGGTGAAGTAACCTTTGGTAAGGTTAAAAGAGGAAACAGGGAAATTGTAATAACTTCAAAAGCAGGTCAGGTTAAAAAATATCTTGTACCTCTGTCAAAGCAAATACTGGTGCAGGAAAATGATTATGTAAAAGCCGGAACACCCTTATCTGACGGGGCAATCACTCCTGCTGATATTCTCGCTATTAAAGGCCCGACAAAGGTTCAGGAATATATAGTAAATGAAGTGCAGGAAGTATACAGGCTTCAGGGAGTAAAGATTAACGATAAACACTTTGAAGTAATAGTCAGGCAGATGATGCGCAAGGTAGAGATTATTGACCCGGGTGATACCAAGTTTCTTGAAAGACAGGTAGTTGATAAATGGGAATTTATGGATGAGAACGACTGGATTTATGGAAAAAAGGTTGTGGAGGACGGCGGTGATTCACAGACTATGAAACCCGGACAAATCATAACAGCACGCAAACTGCGTGATGAAAATTCAATGTTGAAACGAAGAGACCTGCAGCCGGTGAAGTCCAGAGATGCCATACCTGCAACATCAAGTCAGATTTTACAGGGAATTACCAAAGCAGCTTTGCAGACCCAAAGTTTCATGTCAGCCGCATCATTCCAGGAAACAACAAAAGTGCTGAATGAAGCAGCAATACATGGCAGGATAGATTATCTTGAAGGCCTGAAAGAAAATGTTATAGTAGGTCATCTTATCCCTGCAGGTACAGGAAACAGAAGATTCGAAAACCTCGTGGTAGGTTCTAATGAAGAGTACAGGGAACTTACAGAAGAAAGCAGACAAACAGAAAGTCCATTAAGTGAAAATTTATAATATATATTATGGAAGAAAAACAGAAAAAGAAACAAATAAATATTGAACTTAAGGAAGATGTAGCGCAAGGCACCTATTCAAATCTCGCTATTATAACTCACTCTACATCTGAGTTTATACTGGATTTTGTAAGAGTAATGCCGGGAATACCCAAGGCAGAAGTAAAATCCAGAATTATACTTACTCCGGAACATGCAAAACGTCTGCTGCTGGCTTTAAAAGATAATATAGCAAAATATGAATCTATGAATGGACAGATTAAAAATGTTGAAACCCAAAGCGGATCCATTATACCTATGAATTTTGGAGGACCTACAGCTCAAGCATAGTATGACCCCTTTTACCTGCAAATGTTTTTTAAAATCTTTCTAAAATATTTTTTACTGTTGATGTTTTTTTAATTTATTTTATATTTGTCACTTTGATTTTTAACAAGATAGCCAGTATTTTGATGTTAAATAACTGATTAACCAAATTTTAAATAAATGAAAATTCTAATTTGCCTGAGTAACGTACCTGATACTACCACAAAAATCAGATTTGCCAATAATAATACAGCTTTTGATAAAACCGGAGTACAATGGATAATAAATCCATGGGATGAGCTGGCCCTTACCAGGGCTCTGGAGTTAAAAGATGATGCAAATACAACTGTCGATAAGGTTACCGTAATAACTATAGGTGCAAAAGACACTGAACCAACAATAAGAAAAGCACTGGCAATAGGAGCTGATGATGCCGTAAGAGTTGATGCTGAACCTGCTGATGCATACTTCGTGGCCACACAGATATCAGAAGTACTAAAAAAAGACATGTATGACATTATTATCTGTGGTATTGAATCCAGTGATTTTAACGGATCAACGGTAGGAGGAATGTTATCCGAATTATTGAATATTCCTTCAGTATCAGCTGTATCAGCTTTAAATATCAGCGGCGAAAATATTACTTTAAACAGGGATATTGACGGAGGAAAGGAAACTATATCAATAGCCAAACCTTTTGTTGCAATAGTACAGAAAGGAATATCAATAGAACCGCGTATCGCTTCAATGAGAGGAATAATGATGGCTAAGAAAAAACCATTAAATGTTGTTCAACCTATTGAAGCAGAAGCTCTAACAGAATATGTGGAATATGAATTACCTAAACCTAAGGCTGCATGCAAAATGATTTCACCGGATAATGTTAAAGAGCTGGTAGAATTGTTAAAGAATGAAGCTAAAGTAATTTAAGATAATATATCTGATAAAACCAAATTAAAAGAATAAACCTAAATATTTCACTATGTCAGTACTAGTATATACAGAAAATTGGGACGGACAGTTTAAAAAACTAACTTTTGAACTGGTCTCATATGCCGTTAAATTAGCCGAGATGACCAAAACCTCAGCAACTGCAGTATCAATAGGCAATATTGATAAAAATGAATTAAGCAAACTCGGTAAATACGGTATTAATAAAATACTGAATTGTCAGGGTGATCAATATAAAACACTTGACAACCAGGTTTTTACATCAGTTATTGAACAAGCAGCCCTTAAGGAGGGTTCCCTGATTATTATATTATCAAATAACAATGCAGGAAAAGCAATAGCTCCCAGATTATCTGCAAAGCTAAAAGCCGGATTAGTAACAGGAGTGTCAGCTATACCCGCCAGTGTCGAACCAATGACAGTAATCAAAAAAGTATATTCAGGAAAGGCTTTTGCAAAAGTTACAGTCAAAACAAATATTAAAATCCTGACTCTTGCCCAAAATTCTTTTGAAGTTATTGAAAAAGAAAATAATGCCAGTATAGAAGATCTTGCTGTTGATATAAGTAAAGATTTATTCAAGACAGAAGTTAAGAATGTTGAAAAACAAAAGGGTAAAGTTATTTTAACAGATGCAGAGATAGTAGTATCCGGAGGCAGAGGCATGAAATCACCTGATAACTGGAGCCCCATTGAAGAACTGGCTGAATTGCTGGGCGGAGCTACGGCCTGTTCCAGGCCTGTTGCAGATGAGGGCTGGAGGCCTCATGAAGAACATACGGGTCAAACCGGTAAAATAATTGCTCCTAACCTTTATATCGCAGCAGGAATATCGGGAGCTATTCAGCACCTTGCCGGAATAAGTTCATCAAAGAATATAGTCGCAATTAATACAGATAAAGAAGCACCAATATTTGAAGCTGCCGATTATGGTATTATCGGCGACGCAATGAAAGTTCTTCCGGATCTTATAAGGATTATCAAAGAAATGAAGCAGTGAATCATTTATTAGCTGAACCTTTAAAGCCCCGGATTTCATGCTGTTCTTCAAATATTAAGCTTAAAAGATAAAGCATATTAATTATGATTAAGCAAATAATTTTCATTCTGGTACTTATAGCTGCAATTTATCTGTTCTGGAAAAACGTTAAAATAATAAGACGCAACATAAACCTTGGAAAAGATATCAAGATAAATGACAATCGCAGGAAAAGGTGGTTAACAATGTTCAAAGTTGCTATCGGCCAGTCAAAAATGACTGCCAGGCCGATGTCAGGTATAATGCATATTCTGGTTTATTCAGGATTTATTATTGTTAATATCGAGATGCTCGAAATTCTTTTTGACGGCATCTTTGGAACTCACAGGATTTTTGCATTTTCCGGCAACCTTTATAACATACTTATCTCAATATTCGAATTATTCGGATTAGCAGTGACGTTTGCCTGTGTTATATTCCTTTTGCGCAGAAATGTTATCAGGGTAAAACGTTTCTGGAATAAAGAAATGACTCTATGGCCCCGTACAGATGCCAATATTATACTTATAACGGAAATTCTGCTTATGAGTGCAATACTTACAATGAACGCCTCAGACAGTATTTTGCAGACATATGCAGGTACCCATTATCCAGATGTCGGGAGTTTCGCCGTCAGTTCATTTATTCAGCCATTACTGGCAGGCCTGGCTCCTGGTACACTAATAAATATTGAGAGATTCTGCTGGTGGTTTCACATTGTTGGTGTCCTTGCATTCCTGAATTATATACCCTATTCAAAACATTTTCATGTTTTCCTTGCGTTTCCCAATGTATATTATTCCAAGTTAAGACCTAAAGGAGAAATATCCAACATGCCTTCCATAACCAAAGAAGTAAAACTGATGCTTAATGAAGATGCTGCAGAATCTGAAGAAGAGACTGATGCAGAGGATATCACATTCGGTGCCAAAAATATAAAAGACCTGACATGGAAGAATCTCATGGACGCATATTCCTGCACTGAATGCGGAAGATGTACGTCCAGCTGCCCGGCAAGCATTACAGGTAAAAAGCTATCACCCAGGAAGATATTGATGGATACCCGTGACAGACTTGAGATTGTTGGCAAGAATTTAGATAAAAAAGGAAAAGATTTTGATGACGGGAAATCTTTATTCAATTATATCACACATGAGGAATTATGGGCTTGTACAACATGTAATGCATGTGCACAGGAATGTCCTGTGAATATTGACCATGTTTCTATAATTATTGATATGAGACGTTACCTGGTAATGGAAGAGGCAGCTGCACCAGGTGAGCTTAATACAATTTTTACAAATATTGAAAATAATGGCGCACCCTGGCAATTTTCGCATGAAGACCGGTTGCTGTGGACTGAATAATGTGTTATTATTACAAACATCATTATGCTACTTTTGAAATATTAATATAACGTATGGCAA
Organism: uncultured Bacteroidales bacterium; assembly: GCA_964518655.1. Classification (GTDB taxonomy): domain Bacteria; phylum Bacteroidota; class Bacteroidia; order Bacteroidales; family UBA10428. The sequence continues at coordinate 7,762 of CAZFHF010000098.1, forward strand.
GCAAAGAAAAAATTGAAGTACCTGTTATGGCTGATCTGCATGCCAGGGGTATAAAACCTGAATATTTGTTCTGGGTTGGCTGTGCCGGGGCATTTGATGACAGATATAAGAAAGTTGCCAGAGCATTTGCCAGGATTTTGAATCACTTGAAAACAAGTTATGCTGTATTAGGCACTGAAGAATCCTGTACGGGCGATCCTGCAAGAAGAGCAGGAAACGAAATGCTTTTCCAGATGCAGGCTCTGACCAATATTGAAGTGCTGAATGGTTATGAAGTGAAAAAAATATTGACTATCTGCCCTCATTGCTATAATGTTTTTAAAAATGAATATCCTGAATTAGGTGGCAGTTATGAAGTATTAAACTATACCCAGTTTCTTAAAGATCAGATAGATGCAGGTAACCTGACCATCAAATCAGAAATATTTAAAAACAATACAATAACATATCATGATCCATGCTATCTGGGAAGGTGCAACGGTATTTTTGATCCGCCGCGTGAGATACTTGAAAAAATTCCGTCAAAAAAGGAAGAAATGAAAAGAAACAGGCATCTTGCCCTTTGTTGCGGTGCCGGAGGAGGACAAATGTTTAAGGAAGCTGAAAAAGGTAATAAAGAAATTTTTATTGAAAGGATTGAGGATGCCCTGAAAACAGGCGCAGACATAATAGCTACAGCATGCCCTTTTTGTATGACAATGTTAACAGACGGATTAAAATATAAAAATAAAGAGGAAGAAATAAAAAATTATGATTTGGCTGAACTTATTGCTATGTCACTAAATCTGTAAATGATACTTAAAAATTAAATAATCTATTAATTTCAACAAAATGGAAGATACTGTTATTTTAAAAAGTGGTGAATTTCTGGTAAAAGAAACCAATGCTAATGATGTATTCATACCTGAAGAATATGACGAGGAGCAGAAAATGATCAAAGAGACTTGTAATGACTTTCTTGAAACAGAGATTTTCCCTAATCTTGACAGGATTGATAATATGGAGGACGGATTAATGCCTTCATTGTTAAAAAAAGCGGGAGAGCTGGGCTTGCTAGGTATTGCCGTTCCGGAAGAATATGAGGGCTTTGGACAATGTTTTGTTACCCAGATGCTGGCCTGCGAAGTCCTGGGAGCAGGTTATTCGTTTGCAGTTGCCTATTCTGCCGATACCGGTATTGGTACTTTGCCAATAATGTATTATGGAACTGATGAGCAAAGAAAAAAATATGTTACAAAGCTGGCTACCGGTGAATACCTTGGATCTTATTGTCTGACAGAGCCAGGGGCAGGTTCAGATGCAAATTCAGGAACCACGAATGCAGTACTGTCAGATGACGGTAAGCATTATATCCTCAACGGCCAGAAAATGTGGATAACAAATGCCGGTTTTTCGGATATCTTAACAGTATTTGCCAAAATAGACAATGACCGCGTATTAAGTGCTTTTATTGTTGAGAGAAACTTCCATGGTATTACTTTCAACGCTGAAGAAAAAAAGATGGGAATAAAAGGCTCATCAACAAGACAAATATTCTTTAATGACTGTAAGGTTCCTGTTGAAAATCTTATCGGTAAAAGAGGTGAAGGTTATAGGATTGCACTGAGCATATTGCATATGGGCAGAATAAAACTGGGTGCCAATGTGCTGGGTTCAGCTAAAAAAGCCATTACTGAATCTGTGGTTTATGCCAATGAACGGAAACAATTTGGGCAACTAATATCTAACTTCGGAGCTATAAAACATAAACTTGCTGAGCAGGTAATCAGAACATTTACTACCGAGTCAGCTGTTTACAGGGTAAGCAGTGATGTTGACAAAGCAATTGAGAAGTATAAAGCGTCAGGCATGGACCATGGCAGGGCTGCTATTGAAGGAATAAGCCATTATGCTGTGGAAGCTGCAATTCTTAAGGTATACGGCTCAGAAGCCCTGGATTATGTAGTTGACGAATCAGTGCAGATATTCGGCGGTATGGGATATTCAGCTGAAACACTTGTAGAAAGAAGTTACCGCGACTCAAGGATCAACAGGATATTTGAAGGAACAAACGAAATAAACAGGATGCTTGTTGTGGATACGGCAATGAAAAGAGCCATGAAAGGTAATTATGATCTGTTTGGAGAAGCACAGAAAGCAGCTGACGAA
>CAZFHF010000099.1:0-9830 GCA_964518655.1 uncultured Bacteroidales bacterium
AATATACTAAAGAAAAAGGTAAAATATTTATCAGATTATACAGGAAAAAAGATAAAAACATCATTGAAATTGAAGATACAGGTATCGGGATGGATAAAAATACGCTGGAAAAATTATTTACATATGACCGGTTAAAAACAATCAGGGGAGAGAGCGGTGCCGGAATCGGATTACTTATATCCAGGGAGTTTCTTGATAAGAATAATGCATCAGTAAGTGTTACGAGTGAGATTGATAAGGGAACCAGATTTGTGATTTCCATTTGATATTAAAATAACAAACGTTATCAGCAATCAGGGAAATTGGAAGTTTGCAAAAAAAATGCAATTGTTAAGTACGCCCGGGCGAATAAATATTATGTAAGTAACAAACAGGGTTTTTCTTCCTTCCGGAATATTGCAGCAGAATCAAGTTATTCTTCCTGTTTATAGTAAAACGGGGAAGCAGATTATTTTATTGAAATGTTTTTTTTTTGATTAAAATAATCACTAACTTTTATTTAAACAATAGATATATTAAGGAAAGATAACTGATGTATGTAATATTCAATAAATAGTACGAATAAAATTGGATAAAACAGTCAAATACCTGGGTTGTTTATTTATGCTTCTGTTTGTTAATTCATTATCTTATTCTCAACAGGATAGCCTGGATATCTATGATTATAATTTCAGTCAGTTATCAAAACTGAAAATAAACACTGCATCAAAATCGCCTGAAAGCATTGGAGAGATACCATCCACGATTTTTATCATAACTGCGGAAGAAATTAAGGAAAAAGGGTATTTCACACTGGAGGAAGCTCTGTCAGATCTTCCCGGATTCCAGTTCCGGAATATTCTGGGAATAAACAGCTACGTATTTCAGCGGGGAATACCGAGTCAAAACAATCTGATCCTGCTGTTGATAGACGGCATACAGGTAAATGAACTCAATTCAGGTGGTTTTTATGGAGGAGGACAATACAACCTTTCCAATGTTGACCGGATCGAAGTGATCTATGGACCTGCATCCGTTGCATATGGCACAAATGCCATTTCAGGAATTATAAATATAATAACCAGGGGTGCTGAAGAAACGCGATTTGAAATGAATTCACTGGTTGGGACTTTTAACACTGTAAACACAGATATCAGTTTTGGGTATGTCAATGAAAAGAAAGATTTCAGTGTCAGGGCCTCAGGAATGTATAAACAAACGGATAAGGCTGATTTAAGGGGGAAAGCTGGCGATTATAACTGGACAGATCTAATGGATAACTATGAAAATGATTACTCCTTTGATATAAAAATTCAGGCTAAAGATTTTACCTTGGGAACAAATTACTTGCAGAAACAGTCTTCGGTTGCTACTTCATATAAATCGACAGGTACAGTCCATATAGATCACGGAACCCTCTGGAATATCCGATTTTTGAACAACTACCTGAAATACAATAAGAAAATAAATCACCAATTGACTTTTTCATCCGTCTTATACAACAGAAATGCAACTGTTCTCAGCAACACTGTTTTGGTTGTTGATACGGCACAAATTGGTAATTACCGGCCAGGCAATTTAACAGGACTTGAGAATGTTATCAATTATAACTCAAATAGATTCATAGCTGTTACTGTCGGTATTACTTTGGAATACGAACAATTGGCTCAGGAATTTTCGGAAACATTTAGCAGTTCGACTGATGTCAGGCCTCCGGAACCTGAAAAGCCTGCTATGGAGAATAATTATCTGGCATGCATTTTTTTGGAACCCCGGCTTACCCTGTTAAAAAATCTTTACCTGTCCGGTGGTTTCCGTTTTGACCAGAGCAGTATTTACGACCAGCTGCTTACACCACGTGCCGGAATTATTTATAATGTACATAATCAAATAATACGGTTTTCATATGCCGAAGCATTTAGGGCTCCCAAGCCATGGGATTATACAGATGGCTTAGGCAATAATTCCCTGCTCCCTGAAAAAATGAGATCCCTGGAAGCTGCAATTGCTATTTCCTTATTCAATAACTACAAGCTGGATATCATTGGATATAATAACGGGCTTGATAATGCTATTAATAAGCAGGTTGTTGATGCAGAATACAGATGGGTCAACAGCGGAGAAATTAATACGGAAGGTATTGAAGTATGTTTCAGGTATTTATCAAAAAGAATCACGTCGTCTGTAGACTATACCTATAATCAAAGCCATAATGAGAATAATGAGTTTGTCCCTGAAATAAGCAGGCATAGTGGGAATACAAGTATTACATATCATTTCGGAGATCATGTAAAGATCAACCTCAGGGCAAATTATTTAGGGAAAAGAGAAAATCCGAAAATTATTGCATCAACCAATAGTAAATATGTTGAACCCTGTTTGATATTTCACGGTACACTCTCCTTATTAAATTATAAAGGTTTTAATGTGCAACTGACAGTTAAAAATCTTTTGAACAAAGAGTATTATCATACTTCTAACAAAATGCCCGACAGGTATCGCCAACCTCAGCGTACTATAATGCTGTCTGCCGGGTATTCTTTAAACAATTGAACCTTTGAAGATGAAAAATATTCTGTTTATATTATTGCTAAGCATCATTTCACGCGGGTGTTTGGCGCAAATCGAAAGGGCACAGATTATAGCAGCATATATCAACAATTTTGCACGTTATATTTCATGGCCGGATCATAGCCAGATTGACAGCTTTGGGATTGTCGTATATTCTGATAATATTGATATTATCAAGGAATTTAAGAAATTTTCACAAAAGCGCAGAATAAAGGATAAACCCGTTTCTTTATCTGTAAGTACATCTTTTCCAATACCTGGCGAAGTGCAAATAATACTGTTAACAGAAGATAAGTCGGATTACCTGATTGATATATATGATGCTATTGAAGGCAAACCTGTTTTACTCGTAAGCGAGAATTACAAAGATAAGCGAAATGTAATGATTAACCTTTATAATACACCGCAGGGGCAATTGTTGTTTGAGATTAATAAAGCAAATGTAATAAACCAAAACCTTGTAATAGATCCTGAGATATTACTTGCCGGGGGTACGGAGATTGATGTTGCGAGCTTGTACCGTAAATCCCAGCTTGATATGAGAAGCATGCAGAAAGATATGGACAGTATGCAGGACTCACTCGAAAACCTTAATAAAAATATTCGGTTATCAAAAAACCATATTTTGGAACAGGAATCTGAATTATTAAAACAAAAACAACAACTGGATGAAAGTTATAAAAAGCTAAGTTTATATAAGGATCAGATAATTTCTCAGAAATCGATACTTGAAGCCAAAAATGATTCTATAAATTATAAGAACCAAATATTTCAAAAGCATTTGCAGGAATTGGCCGAACTGGAAAGAATATTGAAAAGCAGGCAAAAATATATTAATAAGCTGAACTCTGAAATAAAAAATAAAAACATTATACTGGGAAACCAGTCAGAGACTATTACACGTCAGAAGCATATATTGTTATTGTTCATTATTATAGCAGTTCTGACCATTTTTCTATTGGGCACGATACTTATCAATTACCGCAACAACAAAAAAAAGAACAGGATCCTGGGTGAACAGAAAAGAGAAATCGAAGAAAAGCTGGAAGAGCTGAAACAGTTAAATATCAAGCTCCAGAATGCCGACCAGTATAAATCGATCTTTCTGGCCAGCATGAGCCATGAGCTGCGAACGCCCCTGAATTCCATTATAGGTTATACAGGTATTCTTCTTATGGGAATGACCGGGGGTTTAAATGATGAACAGAACAAACAGCTGAACAAGGTGAATAACAATGCCAAACACCTGCTTAGCTTAATAAACGATATACTTGATATCTCAAAAATTGAAGCAAACAGGATTGAATTGACTTGTGAAGAGTTTAATTTAAAAAATATGGTTAATGAAGTGATTGAAATAATACATCCGAAAGTAACTGAAAAACACCTGGAGATGACTGCAGAAGTACCTGATGACTTGATAATATTTACTGATATAAGACGAATAAAACAGGTTCTTTTAAACATTGTGAGTAATGCCGTGAATTACACTGACTCCGGGAAAATACACATTAATGCACAACTGTTATCAGGGAAAAAGTTCAGATTATCTGTAACAGATACCGGAATTGGTATTCCGGAAAATGAAATATCACGGTTATTTCAACCTTTTCAGCAGATAGATTCTTCGCTGACAAAGAAGAACAAGGGTACCGGACTGGGTTTATATTTATGCAGGAAAATAGTGACCCTGCTGAAAGGCGAAATTTCTGTTAAGAGCGAATCAGGAAAAGGAAGCGAATTTATTGTTGTAATGCCCGTAAGAATTTATTAAATTTATATAAAGACAAATTATGCCCGAAAGAACAACTGAAAGAGTTCAATACTAATAAATACCAGTGTTTTTTATTGAGGCTGCCGGGAATTGTTGTATTATAATTTTTGAAATATTGCAGATGAAAAGCATCCTGATTATAGAAGATAATGAAGATAATTTATACATGATGAAATATATACTTGAGCAGAACCAGCTCAGGGTAATAACAGCTATGACAGGGATGGAAGGCTTTGAAACAGCTTTAAAGGAAAAGCCGGATTTAATTTTACTGGACGTTCAGCTGCCTGATGTAAATGGATTAGAGATCATAAAAATGATTAAGCAATCGGGAGTACTTGATTTAATACCAATTATAGTAATATCGTCCTATGCAATGATCGGCGATAAGAAAAAAGCAATGGACGCCGGGTGTTCATTCTATATTGAAAAGCCTATAGATCCTGGAACTATTATGGCTAGTATTAATAAATATTTATGAAACAACCACTTAAAGTATAAAATACATGAAAATTCTTGTAGTTGACGATAATATAGATAATGTTGATATGATAACTATCATGCTGAAAAGCAAAAATTATGATGTCATATCGGCAAGCAATGGCAAGGAAGCCCTAGAAAAATTGCGCTCCGGAAAGTTTGATCTTATAATTTCAGATATTCTTATGCCTGGAATGGATGGTTTTCAGCTTTGCAGGGAATGCAAAAAAGATAACGAACTGAAAAAAATAAAATTTGTTTTCTACACGGCAACATATATCGATGAGAAAGATGAAGAATTTGCATTGACACTGGGAGCCCAGAAGTTCATTCGTAAACCCCAGGAACCTGATATTTTTCTGAATATAATAAACGAAGTAATAGAAAGACCGCAGAACAAAATCAATAATCCGGATATGCTTGTTGAGCAGGATGAGAAAGAGATACTTAAGCTTTATAATGAACGTTTGGTTACCAAGCTGGAGAAAAGAAATCTTGATCTGGAAAATGAAATAAATTACCGTAAACAAACCGAAGAAAAATTAAAAGAAAGTGAAGAACGTTTTGCCCTGGCAATTGAAGGAACCATGGACGGATTGTGGGACTGGAATCTTTTAACAGATCATGTATATCGTTCTGACCAATATGCCCGGATGCTTGAATATGAATCCGAGGAATTATCATATACAAGTAAAGCATGGCAGGATTTATTACATCCTGATGATAAAGATACTGCTCTTAAAGAAGTTAATTATTATCTTACAAAAAAAGTTGATCATTATGAATCCACTTTTCGTATGAGAACGAAAGCCGGTTCATACAGGTGGATCAATGCCAGGGGAAAGGCCGTATTTGATAATGCAGGCAAACCATACCGTTTTGTCGGATTTCATACTGATATCACTGAAAAAAAGGAATATGAAGAAGCCCTTCGTGAAAGCGAAAAACGGTTTCGCTTTGTTTTTGATTATTCAGGTACCGGGAAATTCCTTACCACACCTGGCGGGAACTTAATGAGAGTAAATCACGCTTTTGCTAAAATGCTGGGATACTCAATCGAAGAAATATACCAACTTAATTTCGAACAGATTACACATCCCGAGGACAGGGATAAAAGTAAAGAAAGTATGAACTGTTTGCTGGCAAATAAACGGGATTCATACAGAATGGAAAAACGTTATTTTCATAAAAACGGAGATATCATATGGGTAGATGTAAGCACTTCGTTGCTTAGAAACGAATCGGGAGATCCAAAATATTTTATAACAAATATTATTGATATAACGGATAAAAAGAAACAGGAGCTTGAATTAATCAAGGCAAAAGAGAAAGCTGAAGAATCTGATAAATTGAAAACCGCGTTTTTACATAACATCTCACACGAAATACGGACACCATTGAACGGTATTATCGGATTTACAGATATGTTGTCAAATTATGATAATCCACCCGAAAAACGGGAACAATTCTCAGAAATAATTCGTAACAGCAGTGACCAGCTCCTGTCTATAATAAATGATATTATTAGCATAGCAACAATAGAAGCAGGACATGAAAAGATGCATGAAAAAGAGGTTGATATTAATAATATTTTACATTTAGTTGAAGAACAGAATTCTTTAAAAATCGGGACAAAAAAACTTTCCCTGACAATATCCTCAGAGTTATCCGATGATGAAGCAACCGTATTGACAGATAAAACCAAACTGATTCAGATACTTACTAACCTCGTAGGCAATGCAATAAAATTTACTTTTGAAGGTGATATTAACGTAAACTGCAAGCTTGAGGGCAAATTAATAAAATTTGCTATCAGAGACACTGGTATTGGAATACCACCTGAAATGCATGAACGAATATTCGACCGGTTTTTTCAGGTAGATCATGGCGATGCCCGGTTATTTGATGGCACCGGCCTCGGACTTTCAATAGTAAAATCATATGTTGAATTATTGAAAGGTGAAATACATGTGGAATCCAAACCCGAGAAAGGTTCAATATTCAGTATATTAATTCCTTACAAACCTGTAAAGAGCCCCAAGGCTGTAAAAATTTCTGCACATGATGTTCTTAAGCATATTGAGCATGCAACCATTCTTATTGCGGAAGATGAGGCGGAAAATTATGAACTGCTTAAAGAATACCTTTCAGATTTGAATTTAAACATTATTTATGCAGCAAACGGATTGCAGGCTGTTGAGGCATGCAGGAATAATCCCACGATATCACTTGTATTAATGGATGTAAAAATGCCTAAAATGGATGGATACGAAGCAGCATGGCAGATAAAAAAATTCAGGCCCCGGTTACCGGTTATTATCCAAACAGCCTATGTCTTTCAAAATGAAAGGGAAAAATCCATGTCAGCATATATTAACGGATTTATAGAAAAGCCGATAAGTAAAGATATATTGCTGGATACATTACTAAAAGTCTATAAAGATATGGGGATCAGTGATGGTATATTGAAAGACTAACCGATAAGAAATTAATATTCAATAATTAAGCGGATAAATACACTTATTAAAGATTTTAACATGTTAAATAATTCATTTATGGAGCGATCTCGCTGTAAAAGTCGCAGCCAAGTACCCGATTATTATTAAGATTCGAATATTACATTCAACGCTGTCTGATATTTTCATTTATTTCCTGAAGGCAGTCTTTTATTTCCTTGCTTGTTACACTGCTTTTATATGACATAATAATCAGTTTCACCGAGACAAGGAATACACCTGCCTCTAAAAGCAAGTCGTGCGTGAATCCTTTAAAAAATAATGCCAATACAAATAAAAGCATAGTCATAAAAATAACTATCAATGATCCAATATTAAAATGTTCAGTCATTTTTTGTCCTCCATTTATAAATAATTAAAAGATAAATCGGGAAATATGTTCAACTTGTTTCAATTTTTTCATTAGGCTTAAATTAAATATTTCTCTACATTAGTATTGCAATGTAGTTTTTAATAATTTTAAGATAAATATACATAACATAAACATTCTATTGTTCATTTTTTACTAACTGCAAATAATCCGGATAATGAATAAAATTAAATCTATTTCTTTGTTTGCACTGGGACTGGCGAGTTGTAATTCAGTAAAGGATAAGTTATCTGAAGATGAAAAATTGCCGAATATAATACACATTTTTGCTGATGATTTAGGATATGGTGATTTAAGTTGTTTCGGAGCAACAGATATAAAAACAACAAATATTGACAGGATAGCGAAAGAAGGTATAAGATTTACTGAATTTTATTCTGCATCTCCGGTTTCCAGTCCGTCGAGAGCTGCACTGCTTACCGGGAGATACCCTCAAAGAATGGGGATAAACAATGTGTTTTTTCCTGAAAGCTTTACAGGAATGCCTCCTGAAGAAATCACAATAGCAGAGATGCTGAAAGAAAAAAATTATACAACGGGAATCATCGGGAAATGGCATTTAGGGCACCGACAGCAGTTTTTACCGTTGCAGCAAGGATTTGACAGTTATTTCGGCATTCCTTACAGCAACGACATGGCAAGCGTTGTATATATGAGGGGCAATGATGTTGAAGAGTTTACTGTGGACCAAAGATATACCACGAGAAGATATACCGAAGAAGCGCTTCAATTCATTGATGATAACAAAAACAATCCGTTTTTCCTGTATCTGGCGCATACAATGCCGCATGTCCCAATCTATGCTTCCGAGGATTTCATAGGAACGTCTGAAAGGGGCCTTTACGGTGATGTTGTCCAGGAACTTGACTGGAGTGTCGGACAGATACTGCAAAAACTTGAGCAGTTAAATTTGCTGGAGAATACTTTGGTGATATTTTCCAGTGATAACGGCCCATGGCTGGTTATGGAAGACCTTGGAGGTTCTGCCGGTATTCTGAGAGAAGGCAAGCAATATACTTTTGAAGGAGGGATGCGTGTTCCGACAGTGGCTATGTGGAAAGGTAAAATACCGGAAGGTATTGTATATGATGACATGGCAACCCAAATGGACTGGTTTCCGACTTTTGCGAAAATTACGGGGATTAACATTCCTGAAGACAGGGTAATTGACGGTAAGGATATTTCACAGGTTCTTTTTAACACGGGAAAACGTGCAGACAGTACCTTCTTATATTTCAATCCTGCTAATAACTTGCAGTGTTACAGAAAGGGCGGCTGGAAGATTAAAGAACCTTTTGAGGGATATAAAGGATCTGCCTGGATGAAGGCTGTTAAGCCTCATGACACTCTTTTAATAAACTTAAAAAAAGATCCCGGCGAAAGGAACAACCTGCACAATGATTATCCCGGCCAAACAAAGGATTTATTCAGGGAAATGGATAATAAGTACAGGGATCTGGGTGAATTACCGCCGCCGATTGTTGTAAGTAAAAACGCTGATTATAGTCATTTTGAGTATTTAAGGAACAAGCATAATAAAGACAAACCATAATTAGCTATAAAGTATCAGACGAGCTAAACAATAATATTAACGGTTATAGTATTAATCTTAAAAAATCTGAATCATGAAAACAAAAATGCTAGCATTACTGGCTCTTGTTTTGCTGGTTGGCATTTCATGCCAGCAAAAAGTTGATATTGACAAGGAAAAAGAAGCAATTCTTGCTGTCATCAATGATGAGAAAGCAGGTTATATGAACAGGGATATGGAACAATGGTCAAAGCATATCCTTCAGGATTCAACATTTTCCTGGCTTTACGCAACTTCCGGATGGTGTCATTTAAGCCGCGGTTTCTCACAACATTCGGATCTTGTCAAAGAATGGTGGGCTGATACCACTATTGTTAATCAGAAATTCGAAGTGGAGATAATGGAGTTAAAAATATTTCCGGAATCTGCATGGACATTATTAAAAGCAACATGGCATTATGAGGATGAAGGGGAACCTGCGCAAAGTGTTGGTATTGAGACTATATATTTTGAAAAGGCAGAAGGTGAATGGAAAATAGCCTCCCATACAGTCATTGATACAACATCCTATGAAGAAACTGCAGAAAAAGAGGAGGTTGAGGAATAAGG
>CAZFHF010000100.1:0-9821 GCA_964518655.1 uncultured Bacteroidales bacterium
TATGATATGGCAGGATTTCTGGCTTGCAAATCCCGTTGATGGGCCAAATCCTGATAATAATGATATGTTCATGAAAAACGTGCAGGATATGGTTCTTAAAATCCGCAACCATCCTTCCATTGTTTTATATTGCGGACGTAATGAAGGTAATCCTCCTATGGAACTGGATAAAATGATCAGAAAGTCACTTTCTGAAATACATCCGGATATTCATTACATCTCCCACTCATCTATCGGAACGGTTAGCGGATTTGGCCCTTACAGGGCAATGCCCCTAAAGTATTACTTCAAAGAAAGGGCAACTGCAAAATTGCATAGTGAGATGGGAATGCCCAATATAGTTACTATTGAAAGTCTGAATAAGATGATGCCTGATTCTGCGTTATGGCCGCAGGGCCGCATGTGGGGCTTGCACGACTTTTGCCTGTATGGCGCCCAGGGAGGAAACTCATTCCTTGAACGTGTTGAAAATGCATTTGGCAAAATAAACAATGCAAACGACTGGGTGTCCCTTGCACAATGGATAAATTACGAAGGTTATCGCGCCATGTATGAAGCACAAAGTAAAAACAGGATGGGACTGATAATATGGATGAGCCACCCGGCATGGCCCTCGTTAGTATGGCAAACCTATGATTACTACTTCGAACCAACAGCTGCATACTTTGGCTGTAAAAAAGCATCAGAACCACTACATATACAGTGGAACCCGCTAACAGACAGTATTGAGACTGTAAACTACAGTTCTAAAAATGGTGACGGCCTTGTTGCCAGCCTGGAAATCATGAACCTGGATGGTAAAGTAATACTGCAAAAAACGGTTCCCGTTGACTGCCCCGAAGACTCAATGGTTCCCTGTACAGGCATGGAATATCCTTCAGATCTGACAAGTGTTTATTTTATTAGATTGAAACTGATAAAAGATAATAAAACACTGTCGGAAAACTTTTACTGGAGGGGACTGGAAGAAGGCAATTACAGGGAAATAATGAAACTTCCGAAGGTTAAGATCGAATCAAAAACACAAATTAAGAAAACTGATAACCTGTGGAAGATTGAAACACGGCTGACCAATCCTTCAAAATACCCGGCGCTTATGATAAGATTAAAAGCAGTGCGTGAAAAAAGCGGTGATCGTATTCTGCCGGTAATATACAGTGATAATTACATTTCATTGATGCCGGGCGAACAACGAACCATATATACGGAGCTGAAACACGCTGATACACGTGGTGAAAAGCCGCGCATAGTGATTGAAGGATTCAATATTGAAATAAACTAATACTAAATTATATCCCAAATGAAAAAAAATAAGAAACCGGGCTTCTCCACAAAGTCTGTTCATGCAGGTGAAATACGTTATAATGAGTACGGTTCAATTACTACACCTATTGTTCAGACTTCAACATTTATCTTCAAAGATATCGAAGAGATCAAAAAACTGGCTAAAGGAGATTTTGACCGCTTTGAATACGGGCGCTATGGCCACCCTACGCAATTTGCAGCAGAAAGAAAGCTGGCAGAGCTTGAAGAGGCTGAAGATGCTGTGCTCTTCTCTTCAGGAATGAGTGCAATTACTACTACATTATTTGCCCTGCTTAAGTCAGGTGACCATATTATAATAACAGATGATGCGTATAAACGCACGCTGGATTTTTGTAAGACATGTCTTGACAGGTTTAATATAGAATGTACAGTTGTTAAAATGTGTGATTATAGTGCAATAAAAAATTCAATAAGACCAAATACACGGATTTTCTTTTCAGAATCACCTACAAATCCGTACCTGAACATAATGGACCTTAAAAAGTTAATGGACATATTTGAAGGTAAAGATATAATTGTTATTTCAGACAGTACATTTGCTACACCATACAACCAGAAACCATTGGAATATGGTGTTCATCTGATAATCCACAGCTGTACAAAATATCTTGGCGGCCATAATGATCTTCTGAGTGGAGTATTACTAGGCAAAAAATCTCTTACGACAACTATAAGGGAATATCTGAAAATAACGGGAGGAGTTATTGATCCGAACTCTTCGTACCTATTAATCCGCGGGTTAAAAACTTTTGAGATCCGTATGAAAAGGATCAATGAAAACGGGCAGATGGTCGCAGAATACCTTGAAAAAAACCCGAACGTCAAACGTGTTTATTATCCGGGACTGAAAAGCCATCCACACCATGATGTCGCAAAAAAACAAATGAACGGCTATGGAGGGGTTGTATCTTTTGAGGTTAAGGATAATACCGAGTATGTACTTAACTTTTTAAGCAAGCTCAATATTATAGATATCGGCCCGAGCCTGGGTGGTGTTGAATCTCTTATTACACACCCTGCTACCATAAGTTATTATAATTGTACCAGGGAAGAGCGTTTGGCCCTGGGTATTAAGGACGGACTTATTCGACTTGCTGTAGGTGTCGAAAATGCTGAAGATATTATAGATGATATTGAACAGGCACTGTCATGATTGCAAAATGTTATTTATTGTTTTAATTATAAAATACCAGGACCTGCAAGGTTAAAATAAATTTACATGATTATAAATCATAAATCCAGGAAATAATGAAAATAATATTCGCTGTTCTGCTGGCACTTCATGGATTTGCACATAGTGTCGGATTTATTGTATTCTGGCGCATATCTGAATTGGAAGGGATAAGTTATAAAACAACAATCCTGAATGGGAAAATTGATATAAAGGACACGGGTATACGTATTGTCGGTATAGTATGGCTTCTTTTTGCTCTTGTTTATATTTTCAATGGTATAGCAGTTTTTATTAATCTGTCCGTCTGGGAATCCCTTGCACTTTATTTATCAATTGCATCACTTTTGTATTGCATAATTGGATGGCCTGATTCTAAAATAGGAATATTAATAAATATAGTAATCCTGATTTTTTTATTCCTGAACAGGCGTTATGGAATTATATAGCAAAGGTTTTATGCAATTAATATATTTCAGGCACAAAGGTTTGATCAGATATTGGAGGTCTTACATACCCTTTCATTTCCTGTCTCGGGGACAATTTCATCGGTTCGGGTGTTAAATCCTGATAAGGTATAAGGCTTAACAGGTGGCTTATGCAATTAAGTCTTGCACGTTTCTTATTATCTGCATGAACCACATACCAGGGTGCTTGTTTTAGATCAGTATATTTAAACATTTCATCTTTTGATTTGGAATATTCAAACCATTTCTCGCGTGACGCCATATCCATGGCACTGAGCTTCCATCGTTTCGTACGATCGTCAATCCGGCTTTGGAACCTGCGTTCCTGCTCTTCGTCAGATACCGAGAACCAGTACTTTATTAAAATTATCCCTGCCCGGATAAGCATTCTTTCAAATTCAGGACATGAACGCATGAATTCCTGGTACTCATCATCTGTGCAAAATCCCATAACACGCTCTACTCCTGCCCTGTTATACCAGCTACGGTCAAATAACACCATCTCCCCTTCAGCCGGAAGATGAGTAACATAACGCTGGAAATACCATTGTGTCTTTTCTCTTTCGGTAGGTGTGCCAAGGGCAACAACCCGGCAAATCCTCGGATTTAACCTCTGGGTAATACGTTTAATTACCCCGCCCTTTCCAGCAGCATCGCGGCCCTCGAATATGACAACTACTTTAAGCCCTTTATGTTTGATCCACTCCTGGAGTTTTACCAGCTCAATCTGTAATTTTGCCAGCTCCTTGTTATACAACTTATTATCTATTGCACGCGTATCTTTGTGTTCAGGTTCCACTGATTTTACCGGTTTAATATTGGATTTTGTTTTTAAATCCCTGTTATCCTTTTTATGCTTTTTACTGTTTTTTTTACCTTTCATTCGATTAAATTTTTTAACTAATTAAGAATAAATTATTTGAGCAGTAAATAAAAAGGTCTTGAGGTACTGAGCCATAACCACCGAATATATTAAATATTATAATACAATATTGTGCTTCTTTATCTTTTGTTTAAAGCTATCTATTATCAAATTTAAATAAAAACATTGAATATCAATATTTTAAAATGCAAAATATTAATATATATTTCATATTAATCCTGCAGGATTTTTAGTTATACCATTTAGAATATTTTTGTGATTATAACGTTATTTATTATCAGACATAATATAATTTTTATAAGGTTTAATTTTTGTATAAATCACCAAAAATATCTATTTTCCTCCCTTCTATTTAATATAACTGATTCGGAAATACAATTCTTTGTTAAGGTTGAACAACAATAATAAATAATTACTAATAACTAATTATAAAAAACGAAAGATCATTAAAACAAAAATTATAATAATCATTCTGGTATGTTCTCTGTTATTTATTAATACCTATACCCAGACCGAAAAGGGATCAGTCCTTTTAGGTGGTTCAGCATCAACAGATTTAACCTTTAACGGGGGTACAATATTTGGTATTGGTTTGTCTCCTGATGCAGGATATTTTGTGGAAGATGATATAGCTATCGGTGCATGGGTGCCTTTGTCTTTAGATCTTGGCGATAACTACAGGGTGATTGGATATGGAATAGTCCCGTTTTTCAGGTACTATGTTGACCAGATGGATGACATGATGTATTTTATAACAGCCAATATAGGTTTTACAGGCAATGCAACGAAAATTGGAGGAGTGTCTGATTCAAACACAGGTTTGGTCGGTGGTGCAGGTATGGGTGTAACCTATATGCTGACTGAGAGTGTAGGAGTTGAAGGTATCATAGGCTATTCATTCAATAAGTATAAAGATGTTGATCTGCAGTCGAGGATTGGTATTGATATAGGATTCCAGGTATATTTTAATCCGTAAACGGATTTCTATCTTCGCGGAAATTGTTTTATCTGGCGGAGAGGGGGGGATTCGAACCCCCGGTACCCTATTAAGAGTACGCCGGTTTAGCAAACCGGTGGTTTCAGCCACTCACCCACCTCTCCGATAATATGAGTTCTGAATTATAATTTGCCTGAAAAAAGCTGGACAAAAGTATAAAATCCGTCAACAACAGCAAAGAATTATTTTTAATTAATATATTTTTAAGGCGGCAGCTATTACTAATAACATCTATTTTCAGAAAGGAGTTTCTTCGCTAAAATCAGTATTTTTTGACATCTCGTCACTGTCACTGTCAGGAATTTCCTTATTCATTTTTGAACTTAGTGTAACTGCTGATTCCTGTAATTCTTCATCATCAGCTATTGGTGCCAGGTAATCATCTTCAAGTTCAACGAACTTAGCGCATTCATCCCTGAACCTGAGACGAACATCACCAATAGGTCCGTTGCGGTGTTTAGCCATAATTATCTCTGCCACGCCTTTTAATGAATTACCTTCTTCATCCTCCATAAATCCATATTTTTCAGGTCTGTGAATAAAAATTACCATGTCGGCATCCTGTTCAATAGCTCCTGATTCTCTCAAATCAGAAAGCTGCGGTCTTTTGTTTCCTGAACGTATCTCCACAGAACGGTTTAACTGGGATATTGCTATTACAGGCACATCAAGTTCCTTGGCGATACCTTTTAATGCACGTGATATTGCACTTACCTCCTGCTCCCTGTTCCCTTTGGTGTCCTGTGTTCCTGACATCAGCTGTAAATAGTCAATAATAATTAAATCAACATCATATTGTCTTTTCAGCCTGCGGCATTTTGCACGCAGTTCAAACACAGAAATAGCAGGTGTATCATCAATATATATTTGTGCATCAACAAGCCTTTTGATTTTAATATCCAGTTGTTCCCACTCATACTGCGCCAGGTTTCCATTCCTTATTCTGTTTGACGGTAGTTCAGTCTCCATAACAATTAATCTGTTAACCAGCTGAATAGATGACATTTCCAATGAGAAAATAGCAACGGATTTCTCGTGTTCAACCGTAATATTTCTTGCCATTGACAGGACAAAGGCGGTTTTTCCCATAGAAGGCCTTGCAGCTATTATTACAAGGTCAGATTTTTGCCATCCGCTTGTCAGTCTGTCCAGCTTTGTATACCCTGACGGAATACCTCTTAGGCTGTCTTCACGTTTACTGGCTTCTTCAATCTGGCTTATTGCCTCTTTTAATAAAACATTAATCTTTACCGTCTCTTTCTTTATATTGCCCTGTGCTATATTGAACAGTTCACTTTCAGAGAAATCAAGTAAATCGTTAACATCAATACTCTCATCAAATGCCTGATTCTGAATTTCTGTCGATACACGAATCAATTCACGTTGGATATATTTTTGTGCAATAATTCTGGCATGATAATCAATATGGGCTGCCGAAGCAACTCTTCCGGTCAGCTGAGTAATATATAACGGCCCTCCAATTTCATCCAGTTCCTTCCTTTTCTTCATCTCCTCGGTAACAGTTAATATGTCTATTGCCTTATCATTTGAAGAAAGGTCAAGAATTGCCTGAAAAATCTTTTGATGCTCTTCTTTATAAAAGCTATCAGGACTAAGAATATCCATTACTTCTATTATTGCGTCTTTTTCCAGCATAATTGCACCAAGAACAGCTTCTTCAAGTTCCACTGCCTGAGGAGGCAACTTGCCTATACCCAAATCAATCTGATTAATCCTGGCAGGCTTAATGTCTTTCTTTTGTGCCATGTTTAATTTTTAATTGCAATTACAAATGTAATAATTGAAAAATGTTCATGTCTGTAACCCGTCCTTTCTTTTTAAAACTTTTATTAACCTTAATTGTTAAAAACCTTTGAAAACTATTTTTATCATGTTAAACCAAGATGTTTATATTTGACCAAATTTTCATAAAATGATTTGCTTCCCAAACGCAAAAATTAACATTGGCTTAAATATCACAGGAAGAAGGTCGGATGGTTTTCACAACATTGAAACAGTATTATTTCCTATAGAATTATGTGATGTCCTGGAGTTCATAGAAGACAGCAATAATAATAATGGAAGTTATAAAATATACTGTTCAGGTATTGAACTAAAAGACCCTCCTGAAAACAATCTTTGTGTAAAAGCCTACATACTTTTAAAGAAAGACTATGATCTTCCGGCAATTACAATTCATCTTCACAAAATAATTCCTGTTGGCTCCGGACTTGGAGGCGGATCTTCAGATGCTGCCTATATGTTAAAGAGCCTGAATAAGGAATTTCACCTGAATATTTCTATCAGGAAGTTGTATAAATATGCTGAGCAGCTGGGAAGTGATATCTCTTTCTTCATAAATAACAAACCTGCTTTTGCTTATGAAACAGGAAATAAAATCAGGGAAATAGATCTGTCACTTGATGGAAAATACATATTCATCGTATATCCTGAAATACAAATAAGCACAAGGCAGGCATACTCAAAAGCATTTATAAGAAAGCCTAAAATATCTCTTGAAGAAATCGTAAAACTTCCTGTCAATGAATGGAAGCAAAATATTAAAAATGATTTTGAGAGTACGATTTTCCCTAAATACCCGGAACTTAAAGCTATAAAAAAAGAATTGTATGATATGGGAGCATTATATGCATCGCTCTCAGGAAGTGGCTCTTCATTGTATGGGATATTTTCTTCGGTTCCTGAGATTCCGGATAAAATAAAAAAATACTTCACCCGGTGTTATAAAATCTGATTAATTACTGCATTACTGATTGATTTTCTTTTCTATGCAAGTTTAATAGTATTCAGCAATTACAAATCCCTTTGGAATTTTATCACCTGCTTTAATATAAACCTTGCTGATTTTACCTGAATATGGAAAGTATAATGTATTCTGCATTTTCATTGCCTCCAGCACAAGCATCTCATCATTCCTGTTCACTGCCTGTCCTTCTTTTACAAAGACCTTGATAATTGTGCATGGTATAAAAGAGATAATCTTTTTTTCATCGGGCTCAATCCACCTGTGTCTGTTTTCAAATTTCCTGGTAAATGTTGTACGGTATTTTTCGCTATCGATGATAAGGCTTTTATATCTTAACTTGCTATTTTGTCCATTGCTATGGCCGTTAATATGACCTTCAGTTTTATGCGGTTTCATAGAATTATTATTTACACCGGTTTTTCTTATCATGCCTGTTTTTTTTAAAAAGGAGGAACACCATGTTTCTTATTTGGAAGGTTTATAGATTTTTGATTTGCTACTTCAATAGCATGCAGTAATAATTTTCTGGTTTCAGAAGGTTCGATAACTGAATCGACATATCCCCTGGCGGCTGCTACATAGGGATTAGCAAACTTCTCCTTATATTCTTTTACTTTTAGCTTTCTCGTTTCCTCGGGATTCTCTGCACCCATAATTTCCTTTCTGAATATAATATTTGCGGCCCCTTCGGGTCCCATTACAGCTATTTCTGCTCCCGGCCATGCAAATACGAAATCTGCCCGCAGGTGCCTGGAGCTCATAGCAATATAACCACCGCCATATGCTTTACGCAGGATAACTGTCATTTTGGGAACCGTTGCCTCACTATAGGCATATAATACTTTGGCTCCGTGCCTTATAACACCCTGATGTTCCTGCTCCACTCCCGGAAGATATCCTGGTATATCAACAAAAGTAATTATTGGTATGTTAAATGCATCACAAAACCTAATAAAACGCGCTGCTTTATCTGCTGAATCCACATCCAGGACTCCTGCTAATACCAGGGGCTGGTTACATACAAAACCACAGGTTTCTCCGTTCATCCTGGCAAATCCAATTACAATATTTCCTGCCCAGTGTTCCTGTATTTCAAAAAACTCAGAATTATCAGCCACAGCCTTGATTACATCTCTCACATCATAAGGCTGGCGAGGATCATCAGGAACAATCTCACCTATTTTATAATCTGATTTCGGCTCTTCAGGATCATGCCTTTTTGCTTTCTGATCATTACTCCAAGGCAAATAAGTCATCAGTTTCTTTATCTGTTCAAAACATTCAAGTTCACTGTCAGCATAAAAATGGGCATTACCTGTTATTTCACTGTGTACTTTCGCTCCTCCCAGATCATCCATAGATATTTCCTCGCCAAGAACAGTTTTAATTACCTCAGGTCCTGTTATAAACATTTTTGATATTTTGTCAACCACAAATACAAAATCTGTCAGCGCCGGTGAATATACAGCTCCTCCTGCACATGGTCCCAGGATCACAGAAATCTGGGGTATCACGCCTGAGGAGATCGTATTTCTGAAAAATATCTCACCATATCCTGCCAATGAGTTTACTCCTTCCTGAATTCGTGCACCACCGGAATCATTTATGCCTATTAAAGGAACTCTCATTTTCAGTGCATGATCCATGATTTTAGTGATCTTCCTTGCATGCATCAAACCCAAAGAACCGCCTGCTACAGTAAAATCCTGCGCGAAAACACAAACTGACTGGCCATATATTGTCCCCGTGCCAATAATAACTCCATCGCCGTGCAGCACCTTTTTATCCATATCAAAATCACGTGCCTCATGTTCTACAAATAAATCATATTCATGAAATGAATCTTCATCCAGCAGAGTAATAATTCTTTTACGGGCTGTCATTTTACCCATTGCTTCCTGCTTCTCAATGGCTTTCTCCCCACCTCCCATCTGAACTACTTCTCTTCTCTTTTTTAATTCCTGAATTTTTTTCTTAAGAGCCATTTTATAATATATTTAGTTAAAGAATAATTAAGAAAATTTTACTATCACGAAAAATTTAAGCGTGTAAAAATATAAAAAAGATATAAATTACCTAAACGCTATAGTGAATTGAGATTATTATTTTGGTGCCAGTTTATAGAGAAAACCGGCAACAACAGCAAAAATAATATTAGGTATCCATACCGCTACACTAGGTGGTAAAGCCCCGCTAATTGAAAATTGCGC